>JAIRUI010000038.1 GCA_031254455.1 Chitinispirillales bacterium
ACCATCTTATAGATATAATTGAGCCCGACGAAGAATATTCTGCGGCGCGGTGGGTTGAAGATTGCAGAAAATCAATTGAAACCGTAAGAAAGAAAAATAAAAGACCGATAATTTGCGGCGGTACGTTTTTTTATATGAACGCAATGAGGTTCGGGTTTGACGTTTCGTCTCCGCAAAACGTCGAACTTCGCAGCGAATTTATGAAATACCGCGATAATAACGGCAACGAAGAATTGTATAAAATTTTGTTTGAAAAAAATCCTCGGAGAGCGGTGGAATTGCATCCCAACGACACGTATAGGGTTATTAGGGCTTTACAGATCGCAAACGATAATCCTTCGATATTGAAAAAAACGGAAAACGAGAAATTTTTGGTATTTGTTTTGTTATGCGAGAGAAAAAATTTGTATGATAGAGTAAACGGGCGCGTCGATTTAATGATTAAAAACGGACTTTTTGAGGAATATAAATCGATTTGCGAAAAATACCCCGGCAAAAACGTACCCGGAAGAAACTGCGTAGGTTATCGTGAATTTGACGATTATTGCGCCGGAAAAGAAACGTTTTTGAATTGTGTGGATAAAATCAAACAACATTCGCGAAATTTCGCCAAACGCCAAATAACCTGGATAAAAAACAAAGAGAAGGAAAGTTTTCTTATCGACGTCGAAAATCAGCGCTGGGATGCGCAAAGTATTGCGCAGACGATTGCCGGATTATATTTTAGTTTGATGGAGGAATCGAAATGAAAAAAACTTCGGCTCTTATTTTTACGGTGATTTGTATTTTGACCGTATTTTCCTGCGTTAACGAAAAATCGCGTAAACAATTAGTCGTTATTGTAAATTCCGTTCCGGCGCGGCAAAGATATTTATACGACGAAGTATTCCCTAAATTTGAAAAATTATACAAATGTAAAATAATTTTGAAGAGTTATGAAAGTAACGAAGAATTAAAAGATTTACTTTCTCAAGACAGTATTATTTCGAGTACGGCGCTTGTTTCCGTTCCTCTTGAAATTATGCGAGATTTGGCTTTATCCGGTAAGATTGCGCCGTTATCCGATATTGTCGCTTCTCATGTCCTGCTCTTTGACGCGGCGTCGTACAATGAAAGATTCTCAGACATAGGAAAAGTAAAGGGCGTCTATTATTATTATCCGAATCAAATTGAAGTTCCGATTTTATTTTATGTTAAATCGAAAGTCGCCGCCGCTATAGAAAAATACGCAGATTATGAGGAGGAAATAAACGCCGTATTGAAAATTATGAACGGCTTTGGGCTTCCCTGCGGCTATACCGTTAATGAAAACCCAAATGAGTGGGATATGTATGATATTTTTGTCATAGGATATATCTGGATGAAAGAAAGATACAAAAACGAAGAGGAAAAAACCGGACGTATTCTTTTGCAGGACGCAAAACGATATTACGGGATGAACATGCTTTTTTATAACGCTTTCGCTCTTGGTGCAAAATGGGAAAATATTGAAAAAATGTCGGGCGACGCGGTTGAGGAGGTGTTTTTGTGGGAAATGGTCTTCGGTAAATACTCAATATTTAATCCGCTTTCGTATAAAAAAGAAGTTTTGCCCGCAGACATCTACAATGCGTTTAGAAAAGGTGAAATTTTTATGGCGTATTTTTCTCAGAACGACTGCTTTAATATTATGGAAGGCACGGACGAATCGAATATGAGACCTTATATTTCCGACGCGAGCGACGTCGGAATCGCGCTTGTTCCTTTAATTGTGCCGTTTACTTTAGACGAGTACGGAGATTTGGCTTTTGAGGGCGCAAGAATAAGTGCGCTTAAAGGCTATTACTGGGGGATACCTAGTGACGCTAAAGAAAAAGAATTGGCGTATATTCTTTTACAATATCTTAATAATCGCAGTCAGATAACCAAAGACGCGGTTCGTTTCGGCGACATTCCCGTACGCGAGGACGTGCTTATGAATCTGCAAAATATTTATGAAGAAAAATGGCTTGGGGACGGTTATACCGCCGCCGCGCTTCGTCAAACTATGAATTATTTTGACGCGAAATATTTACCTTTGAACGGAGGAAACGATTCGATAGTTTCCGATAATTATATTTATATGCGCGATCTTATAAAAGATGTGTCGTATCAGCCGAACGAGATAAATAAAAATTCTGTTCGTTCGCTTATAAAACAAAATTATTCAAAGAAGGATGAAAAATAAAATTGAAATTTACGAAAAATTGTTTTTTTGTTGTTATATTTATTATATTATTTACTTCTTGCGCCGTCAGGTTAAGTGAAAAAACTACGCGCGGTATGCTTGAAGTAATATTAAAAGACGATTTGGCGGTAATTATAGACGGAGTCGATACGACCGCCGTTTTGAAAAATCCGTATTATGAGTTTGTGAGGTATGATAAATACGAAGAGGGGCAATATCAGTATCTTGCGGAGGTTTATTTTTATTTTTTGAAAGATATAAAACAGAAAATTGTCCGCAGGTATCGTTTTGATAAGGTGTATTTGAAATGGGAACGGTATTATAACAAATATGAATCGTATTAAAAAAATGAAAAAGGCGTTTCGGTTCTTGTTTATTTCCGTCGCTGTGTACGCGCCGGTTTTATTCGCCGATATGCCGGACGCAAGAATAGTTCAAGACGGAAACAAGTGCGTAGATTTGGTATTTGCGGAAAAATTCGTTGAAGCGCAAAATGTCGCAAGCGACGTGATAAGAAAGTATCCGGACAGTCCGGCGGGGTACTTTTTAAGAGCGGCTATTTATCATTACCAAATGCTTTACCTGAGAAAAAACATTTACGAAAAACAACTTTATGAGGCATGTAGCAAAGGGACTTCTATCGGCGAGCAGAACAAAGGTAAAAACGCCTGGAACGATTTTTTTCTTGCGGCGGTAATGGGTGTGCAAGGGAATTTTGAGAGGGTTAACGGACGATTGGTATCTTCGTTAAAACTTGCTTGGCGGTCGATGGAAATCTTTCGAGAATTGAACGAAAACGATGTCGGCGATATTTTGTACGGGACGGGCGTATATGACTATTGGGTAGGCGCGAACGCCAGATTGCTTTGGTGGATGCCGAACGTTAGAGATAATCGTCCTCGTGCGCTTTCAAACCTTGAAACGATAAGAGTAAGCGGAGTTTTTACAAAACTTATAGTAAATTACGATCTTATGGAGATGTATCTCAACGAAAAAAAATATCAGAAAGTAATAGACATAGCGAACGGCGTATTAGAAAAATATCCTACGAATTCAATCGCTTTATGGGCGCTTTACGAGGCGTATAATTCTCTTAAAAAAGAAAGCGAAAAAACAGCGGTCGCCGTGAAAATCTCCATGAAAATACAGGGGGAAAAAGATAACGCCGAACAACTCAAATATTATGAGAAGAAAATGAGAAGAAATTCGTGACAAAAATTAAAATTATCGTAATTGTCACGGCGGTTTATACGGCGCTTTGGGCGCAAAATTATAAAATCGACAACGAAATTAACTCAATTGCGATTGAATTAAACGATCTTTTGGTAAACTGTAAATTTGACAAAGCGTACGAATTATCCGACGAACTGTTGAGAAAGAATCCCGATCAACCGCTTTTTTATTATCTCTCACTCGCTTCCATAGGACTGAAAGCGCTTGATTTTGACGAAATTGTCGATAAAGAAAAATTTAATAAAATTTACGAACAGGGTATGGAAAAAGTAAATTTAATGCTTAAAAGCGAAGCGGATAACTGCGATTTACTTATGATAAAAGGTTTTTTGATGTCAACTAACGCTTCGTTTATGCTCATCGGCGGGAAATACGCTTCAGGTATAAACGCGGGAAGCAAGTCTCTTGACGTTCTCAGAGCCGCTAATTCCTGCGACGGCGAAAATTACGACGTAGAATATTATCTTGGGTTTTATAATTACGCGCAGGCGGAATTAAGAAGGCGATTAGGGGTGCTTTTTTGGCTACCCAAAAATTCCGAAAATGGAATCGCCGCTCTAGAAAAGTGCGTAAAGTCCGCAAAATTTATGAACAGAGCCGCCGAAATGGTGTTGGCGGACGTGTTTGTGCGCGAAGGAAAATTGGAAAAAACAAACGAAATATTGCCCGGACTTCTTAAAAAATATCCGGAAAGCAGATTTTTGCTTTGGACGAAAATGCGCTATGAATTTGCCGCAAAAGACGATTTCTCGGCGATAAATACGGCGGTTTTTATATCAAAATCATACCTTCGAGACGGCGCGTTTCATAACGCGGTTATGGTTTTGGAGGAAGCGAGAAAAATGTCCGGAATGCGTAAATTCCCCAAAGAAATTCGAAATGAAATTTCAGAATCGCACAACGTTATTGACAAGAAAAATTTATCAAATTCTGACGCCAGAACGTTTAATTCGCTGACAAAAGAGTAAATTTTCTCGAAAAACGGGAAAAACTAAGTTTTTTGTTATATATTTTATTATGTACCGTAATGCGATTCTTTCTTTCAAACGAAAAACGATAAAAGGATGGTTCTTATGAAAAAATTATTTGAAAATAAGGCCGGTTATTCATTGGTGGAAGTTATTGTGGCGATGGTCGGCTTGTCGCTGGTCGTTTTACTGTTGACCTCGGTTATAACGACTTCCATAAGGACGCAGTCGGCGGCTCGAGAAGCGGATTTCGCGCTTATGGCGGCAAAGGCGAAAATGAACGAATTGACTTCTCAAGAAGGAATCTTAGTCGAGAGAAATTCAAGCGGTCAGGATCAGTTCGCCGCGCCTAACAGCAGTATATACGTCAGATATTGGGAAGTAGGCGATGGTAGTCCCATACCGTTAAAAGTCAGAGCGTGGCTTGGAGGAAATTCGGCGCCGAGAGATACGGTTACGATTTTCGGTTATCTTGATCCCGATAACTTGTGCGACGAAAACACCCCGGCTCCCAATCGGCTTGTCATAATAGACAGAGGCGCCGACACCGTTATTACGCCGAGCGGTACAAACACGATAAATATTTTCGTTTATATCGACGAAGACGCGGTAAGCGTTCCTGCAATGGATTTATGTAAGATAGAAGCCGCATTCGGCGAAGAAAATCTTATAAAACGTTTTATTATTTCGGGGGCGGACGCGGATAAAATCGACATCTTAGCAGGGAAGATAAAACTGACGGAAGAATTGACGATATTTTCGCCTTCTGCGGGCGAAGTAATTACTTTTAACGTCGAAGGGGAAAATTGTAAAGAAGAAACGGGAAATTCGCAAATTGTCATAGTCGTTAAGTTTGTAGAAAATTCCGGCGCACCAGAAATTAACTTTACTCAGATATCTCCTTTTTTTGAATACAGGGTTCCAGGTTTGTCAAGCGTTACTCCTTGGGGCGGCGGCGATAAAGTCGGCGATATAAGCCCTTATTCCGGAAATTTTAACAACGCTCACCTGTCGGTCGAACCTTCCGATACGTTTTTAATAGCCGGCAACGAAGTTTTTTTCAAAACCGGCGTCACTCCTGTCGTCGATTACAACCTTCGGAGAGATTATACCCTTAAATTTTCTGCGACTAAAAACGGAGATACTAGACCAGGCGGCGGAAGTATAAGTATTACGGAGGTTAATAAAGCGCCTACGGGCGTCGATATGAACGCGTATCCTTCCGCTTATACGGCGACGGCGGGGAAGCAGGGGAAAATTACCGCAGAAGTCGATGTGGAAAATACTCCTTTGGGAAGAATCGTAGTCAGCGATCCCAACGTTAAAGACGCGTTTAGGTTCAGTCGGCTCGAATTTGTCGGCGGCGATATTTCGTATTTCAAACTGTCGGCGGCGACTGACGGGTTTATGGAAGCAAGCGCGACGGCGTTTCTTTTTACGGATTCCGCAAGGCTTGTCCTATCCAAAGACATTCCTGCGGACAAAGCCGATTCGGATTTGTCGATAAAAGTCAGAGTTGAAAACGTGGAAGAACTTCAAGACGGCAACGGCGGCGCGGCGGTGGAAAATACTTTCGTTTTTGAAGTGGTCGAAGAAATGACCGGGTATAATTGCGATACGCTTGACGCCTGGTCTACAGGTTCCCAATACAACGAAAATTATCCGCTGGGGCGTTTTTTAAAGTATAACAATAATGTGTACAAGGTTCTTAAAGTCGGCGGCGAATATGATGAGGGTAATCGCTATACCCTTGATAGGTTATCAGATCCTCAGTGGTATGAAAATTTAGGAGTGTGCGGTTTAGCCGCAAAAAATAAAAATCCGTCGGATATAACTCTTTCGCTCTCTTCCTCTGTGTTGCCGAAATACAAAGACGATAGAATAGGAACGCTTGGCGTCGTGGACTTTGAAACCCAGGCGGCAAGTACATATACGTATTCTTTAGTCGCCGGAACCGGCGGCGACGATAACGCAAAATTCAAATTGACTGAAGTAAATAATATTTGGTATCTTGACGTTTCGGCGGATGCGATTTGGGGCGGCGGAACCGATAATACCGAGCCTGTCACCTTAAAGATAAGAGTGAGAGTCGATGACAGTATGGCGCAGACGGGTATCGTAAAAGAGAAAGAATTTTTGATAGATTTCGGTAAGGGCAATAGAACGCCAAGCCTCGTATATCTTAACCAAACGCTTACTAAGGGAATAATAGATGTCGCTTCGTCGGATATGACTGTCGGGACTTTAAGATGCAGCGATTACGAAATTCAAGCGTTATCGACTTACTCGTACGCTATCGCAGGAGGAGCCGACGCGGCTAACTTTAAAGTGGTGAACGACAGCGTTTTGACGCTAAAACAGGGGTCTCCGTTTACATCGCCCGGTTATAAAATCAACGTTAAGGTTACGGACGCAAGTTCCACCGAGTCGGATAAAACTCGTACGGACGAGATTAGTCTAAACGTTACGTTCGCCGATTGCCCGACGCTTACTTTTACCCCTCTTATAGACGGGAATTCGAGTAAATCGGTTATTGAAACCGATACGTACGCAGGTCGATTGAGCGGCGCGTCGGTCGCCGGCGGGCTTCTAACGCCGAAATACGCTTTAGGCGATACTCCGCCTGCGGGATTCAGTGTAAATCCGGACGGAACAGTGTATATGAGTTCGGTCGCTCCGTCAACGATTCCGTATCATTTGCCGGTAAAAGCGTTTATCGCTTGTCCGGACGGAACCGTATCGACGCAAACAGGAAGCGTCGCGATAAATGTCGGGAATGCGCCATGCGATATAAGCGGAACTCCTACGCAAACAAGCTTTAAAATAAATAAAGGCGCTACAGTAGTCGGAACTATCGGCGGAATTACCGGACCTTCTTCGCTTTCCTATACGCTTACGCAGATGTCCGGACCTACAAGCGGCGCGCTTAGTATAAATAATCCTTCCAACGGTAATATTTCAATAATCTCTTCCGCAAATCCCGGAACGTATGTTTTTACCGTCAGAGTCGAATCTAAGCCTACGGTTAACACTTCTTGTTATAAAGATTTTACCGGTTTGACGGTCGAAGTTTTAACCTGCGGTCTTTCCGGAGGAATTAACGCTTCGCAGTCGTTTACGATAGACAATAGCAGTGCGCGGGATATAAGTGTTTCGCATAATGTGAAAGAGGCTACGGGGACGACGATTAATTGGAGAGTGACGAACGTCTCGCCAAGTATCTTGCCCAAAACAATTACAATATCGTCAAGCGACGCAAGCGTAGTCAAATTAAATGTTCCAAGTTTTATCCTTGATGGAACCTATACGGTAGATATTGAAGCGTACGCCTGTTCTCCTGAGGATAAAGCGTCCGGTTCTATTACGATTATAGTTCAACAAACCTGTGATTTCAGCGGTACGTTTTCGGCTGAAGCCGCTTCGGGAGCGTCTTATGATGCCGGCGCCAAAAAGTTTACGGTTTCTCAAGGTAAAACCGGGCATATAGGAACGTTAAAAGGACTTAGCGGCGGAGGTTTTAGATGGAATCAAGTGAGCGGGTCGCCTAATATTAAAGTCGGTGACGCCGACGGCAAGGTTTCCATACCTTCTTCTTTGTCTGTCGCAACTTATAACTTTTCCGTTCAGCCGAAAGCATGCGGCGATAATTTGACTTATGATAAGATAGATTTGTCGGTCGAGGTTAAAGTGGGGGGCGGCTGTGAGAGCGATCCGAATTACAAAGGTGAATGGGGTGTCGGCGTACATACGTATAATTGCAGTAATGGGGGGTGGAACTGTTATTGTACTGGCGATATAGTTAAATTTAAAGGACTTTATTATAAATATACGGAGGGTGGAGATGCTCATGATGCATCCCACAATAGCGGAGGACCTTACAACCCGGAAAATAATCCGTATGTTCGGTGGTCGGCGATTACTTGTGCAGGAGGAGGTGGCACGACGACATATAACGTTACGTTTGACTGCGGAAGCGGAGCGTCGAATTGTCCGGGCAATATTACGGGAACGACAAATTCGTCTTTGTCTAAGCCGTCTGATCCGACGAAATCCGGAAGTACGTTTGCGGGCTGGTCTTTAACTTCGGGCGGAACTGTCGCTGTTTCGTTCCCGTACACGCTTACTCAGACGAATACTACGCTCTATGCGATTTGGATACCGGGAGGGTGTGGTACGAATGTCATTAATAATTCTTTTATAGGCGAGTCGGGTGAAACTTGTTCGACTATATCTACGGTTTGGAGCGGTGCTTCCGTTATTTATGAGGGTAATAAAAGAGTGAAATATGTTTGCGGGGGAACTACATATGTATTCAAGTCAAAAGGTTATCATACAAGCAATAGTACTACGCCCGACAACGACTCTATCAATTGGACTTGTTTGGGAACTTGTCCGTAGTTAAGTGTTTTGGGGTTTGTTTTAATATCTTTCTTTCGCTTTTACGCGGGGGAAAGATATTTTTTTATTGAGAAAAAACCGCTGAACAATACAATAGTGAAAGGAAGCGCGGAAAATATGCCGAAAATAAACAAAGAAGAATGCGACGGATGCGGAGCCTGCGTTGCGGTTTGTCCGAAAAGCGCCGTTATTATGCCTGACACGGCCGTTATCGACGCCGCTTTGTGCATCGACTGTAAAATATGTAAAAACGTTTGTCCGCTTGGGGCGATAAAGTGAAAGAGGAAGAAATTTAATTTTTTTGTGTTTTTTTAAATTTTTTAAAAACACAAATACTATTTTACCTATTTTAAAGTGTATAGGCGGCTTTATTTGTGTTTGACAATAAAATTTGCTTATTTAATCTTAAAAAAATAACTTATTGGGAGGTTATGGTAATATGATTAGTAATGTTGAAGCGTCAAACATGACGGATGAAGAATTTTACAACGTAGTTATGTCGGAAAAAAACGATATAAATGAAAAGCCGATAAATACTTCGCAGTATCCGCTTGAAGAGCAATTGGAAATATTTCGTAAAGCGAATCAAGATGAAGAAAGCAGAAAACTCCTTATAGAAGATATAGCGGCGTTAACGTAAAATTTAAGGAGTAGTAAATGATCAATCCCCAAACTCTCAAAGATATCGGCAGAGAAATAATTACTAGGTGTAAAAAAGCAGGGAGCGAACAAATGCAGCACTCTGCAGGATGTGGCATGTTTGCTAATAGAGATAAGCAACCTTTAGTTTATACGGATGACAGAACGCTTCGCAGAGCGGTTGTTGAAGCGTTAAAAGATATTGAATTCATATTGGAAAGAAGAGAAAAACTTATAGGAGGAGATCGCCCAAGTCAAGGTAAAATTTCTGGAGTTATTTTGCATCGTTTGACGAAAGCAAAAATATTTCATTTGTGTGAAGCGTGCTTAAAATGTTCCTCTGATAATTGCAAAATAAAAAAATTTAACGTGTATTTTCCGTTAATAACCGCTCTTGATTATTTGAATTTAAAATATATACAAGTGCCTGTTGAAATAAGAAAAGAAATAATATACTCAATTATTTACAGGCATACTAACCAAGAAACGTTAGGACTTGTTTTTGATATTTTATTGCATTATGCCCAAAAATAGAAATTATTCTTTTCGAGTAAGCATTCTTTAAATTTTCACTTTATGCGGTTGTATGTTACAGAAAAATCAACTAAAATTGGCAAGGAATTGAACAAGAAATACCGAACGTTAGCGGCTTTACTTTGAAGGTAGAATTTAATCTTTTTAATAAATATAAAGAAAACTTTTTGAAAATAGCAGCATTTTTATTTGTACATGTTTTATTTTTAGAATCGCGTTAGATTGTTTTTAGGCATAAATGACCGCGGCAAGTTGTTTATTGCGTTTAAGTTTAATTTTTAGGAGCTGATTAATGTCACGGAATCTTGACCCAAAAGGTAAAATTGTTCGTCACTTAGGGGCGAATGTGTTTGGAAATGAAAAATATCAACGTCTTTTAGACAAAAGACCAAATCCGCCCGGTCCTATCAAACATCGTCGCGGACGTCTTTCTGAATATGGCGTTCAATTGCTTGAAAAACAAAAATTGCGTTTTGCATACGGACTTAACGAAAGACAATTCCGTAATACTTTTGTCAAAGCTAAACATATGAAAGGCGTTACAGGGGAAAATCTTCTTTCTCTTCTCGAACGTCGTCTCGATAACGTAGTTTACGCTTTAGGTATTGCGAAGACGCGCGCACAGGCGAGACAGATAGTCAATCACGCGCATATACGCGTAAACGATAAAAAAGTCGATATTCCGTCTTTTTTGGTTTCCGTCGGCGATAAAATTTCAATCGCCGCGTCGGAATCTACCAAGAAATTTTTACAGGCGCTTGTAGCGGATAATCTATCGAGAAATTTGCCCGATTGGCTTGAATTTTCCAAAGTGGATTTGTCGGGAATAATTAAACGTCTTCCCGAAAAACAAGACATCGCGGCGATTGCGGACGTACATTTGATAGTGGAACTTTATTCAAAGTAACGTTTTGGAATAAATTCCCTTGTCTAAAGGGGGGGCGGCTATGAAGAGGTTGATTTTTTTGTTTTTGTCGGCGCTGGCGTTTGTTATGAGCGCTTGCCGAATCGGAGACGGTTCCGGTTTGATAGGACGGATTGATACCGACGGTTTTAAAACGACGCTGGAACTGACGGCGCAATCGACTACGGTGCTTGCGGGAACAAAGACAAATATTACGGTTAAAGTCTTAAAAGTTAAAGACTCCGACGCAGCATCCGCGTCTCCCGTAAAAGACGTAGAAGTAAAAATCTCAATAGACGGCGGCGTCAAAGACGGCGGGAAATTGGATAATGCGACGCTTCTCACTTCTGAAAAAGGGGAGGCGTTTACCGCGTTTTCGGCTGATTTGCCCGAAGGTTTAGATACTTATCAATATGTCGTCATAGCTAAATATTCGTCGCTTGCCGATACCGTAAGGATTACGGTTTCGTCCGAACCCGAAGATGTGGAAAGAAGAATTACGCTTGTCGCCGACCCGTATGTGATAAAAGCCGACGGAGTAAGTTCTACAGAGATTTCCGCCGTTCTTTTGGATACGAACGGAGGGGCGATTATAGGCGATAAAGTGTCGTTCAAGACGACTTCCGGAATAATAGTAACGCCTTCTCCGGTAACTACAAATTCTCAAGGCGTCGCGAAAATAACTTTGATTAGCGCTCGAAGAAACGTTCAGGCTTTGGTTACCGCGCAACTTATATCCGACCCTTTAATTTCCGCAAGCGTTCCCGTCGATTTTACCGGTATGGTTTTGACTTCTCATACAAACGGAAAATCAAGTTTAATTCCCAACGGTTCCGATACCATCGAAGTTACTTCGCTTTTAAGAGACGCTTTACAAAAAACGATTTACGACGCCGTTATAACTTTTATTCCGCGCGATACGTCAACGCTTAAAGTTGTTTCAAAAGACAGCGTAACCAACAACAAAGGCGAAGCGTCGGCTTTGTTGATAAGCAACGGTAATAAGTCAAAACTTCACGATACTATCGTAATTTCCGCCGTGGGCGTTAAGGATACCGTCGTAATAAACTATTCGTCTAAATTTATTAAGGTGGATACCGTTGGATTTGCAGATAATCTTAATAATTTTGTCGTCTGCAGTGAAAATATTACAAATGTTACAAAATTGAAGATAAGTTATAGAGGAAGCGATAAGGTAACGCCGATACCGGGAGCGGCGCTTACCGTTTCTGTTTCCGGCGGCGCGATAGTTGACGGAACGGACAGTTCAAAGAGCTTTATATCGGCGACTACGGATGCCGCCGGTTCATATTTACTTACGCTTGTAAATCCGAGATATTCCGGCGATTTGTTTATTTCGATTACCGTAAGGGATAAAGACGGTGAAATTACGGATTTTACTCATACCGTGTATATATCCGCCGGCAAACTGTATCGTTTGACGCTTGAAGCGTCTCCGGAAGTTATAACTACCGACGGGGACTTTGCGCAGATTGTTGCGACCGCTTACGACTCTTCCGGTAACTTGCGCGCCGGAGAGTCTATTTATTTTAGGGTAATAGCAAGCCCGGGCGGGCAGGAACGGCTTAACATAGCCTATGCGGTGACGAATAAGAGCGGTCAGGCGGTAGTAGAATTTATGAGCGGTGCGACTACAAGCAGCCAGCACGGCGTGAAAATAGTCGCTGCTTCTCTCAGCGGAGTCGCTTCAAAAGATACGGCTAAGATTACTATAGCGAACTCGGTTGCCAAAGTTACTTTAACAAGCGACATAAGAAACCTTGAAAAAGGTTCTTCCGTTTATTCCGTTCCGTTGGCGGTTTTAGTGGCCGACATTAACGGCAATCCGGTTCCCGACGGCACTCCGGTGGTTTTCAGCGCGAGAATAACGGGTATCGCTTTTTGGCAGAGAATGCCTAGTATAAGCGACGATAAAAAAGTTTATTCCGTAGGAAGCGGCTATTATATAAGAAATGTTTACGACTATAATTTCAATTATATTTGGGACGCCGGAGAAGGCGGGGCTGGATATCCGCTTTATAGAGGCGGACAGATAGCCGTATTTCCGCTTGACACCAGTTTTGCGCCGTGTTCGCCGTTTTCTGATATAAACGGTAACGGCAAGCGCGATTCATGTGTCTTTAGCGGCGGCTATTTAGTTGCAGAACCGGGATATGAATTTCCTGAGCCGTGGTGGACAAGCGACGAAGTCGGCCCCGCCGCTCCGGAATATAGAGGGTTGTCCCGTTCTACAGCGCCACATCGCATGATAAAATCAAACGGCGTTGAGGTGAACGCCGGTGATACTATATTTTTCTTGGATTATAACAAAAACGGCGTTCTTGATTTATATGAGCCGTGGCAAGACCCTTACGCGAATAACCGTCCGGCGAGAAAAAAGGGTTCTTCGCCGTTGGATATCGATGTTGATTGGAAAGGCAACGGAACGCCGGAACCGTCTCCGACAACCGCGTTTGTGATTGAAAAAACCGTTCTGACTAAAGGCGGTTTGGTAAACAATCGCTTTACTTACGGACAAGACGACGCCCTGCGCCTTTGTGTCGAAATTTGGGCGGAAGTTAAAGGCGTCAGGTCGGCTAATTCTGTCGTATTTAACCCTTTACCGATTGTCGAGGGTGATTTTAGTTACTTTAACCCGTTCAAAGGAAAATTAAATTTATGGTAAATCGTAAATTATCTGTTTTATTTGCGTTTATCGCAGTCGTGTTTTCGTATGGCGGCGGCGTCGCTTATCCTTTGACGCCGGTTCCTTCGGCGCGGTTTGCCACCGCGATATCCTACGATATGTACGGCGGATATTTGTATAAACCGTCGATTTCGGGGGCTACCGTCACTTTGCAAGGGTTTAACGCGAGTTTTACTTATTCTCCGATAACTTTTATAAATTTCGGCTTTGACCTCGGCGAAAGAAACGTGAAAATTTTTACTCATGACGAGCAATATAGATTTGACGGGAAAATAGGGTTTGCCGGAGGTACTCATGCAAAATTTGCGACGCCGTATTTTAACGAACTTATAGGAGTTGTAGGATTTGTAAGAGCCTTATGGTTTTCTTCCGAAACTAAAAACGAAACATATTACGGCGGAATGGATTTTACGGGAGCGGGCGGATTGTCGTTTCGCGTAAAAAATTTCGGATATATCTCATTGGGCGCGAAATATTTTGAAATAGTCGGTAAAAACGGAGAGGTATCGGGTACTCAAAGCGGCTCTTGGGGTAACGAAGATGTTTTTGGAGGATGGGTGTCGTTTGATATGTTCCCAAAAATTCCCGTACGTAAACATATTCCGTTTTTTTCAATCGAACTTTGTCTATTTCCCGGAGCGGATGCGTTTGACGGAACAAAACCCGCAATCAGAAACGCGTCGTTCAACTTGACTATAGGAGCGATAACCAACCGTCTTTACGGAAATTCCGATAAGGATTGGACGCCTTAATTTTTTTGGAAAAGAGAATCGGGCGGCCGCGTTCGCTTAAATGCGAATGAGGAAAGTCCGAGCAACAAAGAACGGGACGCCGAATGAAAATTCGGGCGCGTATTTTACGTGACGGAAAGTGCCGCAGAGAATAGTCCGCTCTCAAAAGGGAGTGAGTTGTGAAAAGGCGGCGTAAGAGACCGCCGTTTTGTTCGGTAACGAGCGAATAAGGAAAACCCCGTCCGTTGCAAGACCAAATACGAAATATCCTTAGGGATGAAGTTGTTCGCTTCTTTTATTTCGGGTAGGTCGCTTAGATAAATGGCTGCCAAAGGCGAAAGCCTGAACAGAACTCGGCTTATAGATTCTCTTTTCTTTTTTTATTTATTCGTCTTTGTGATTTCTTATTCTAATTTCAATTCCTTTTGTCGTTGTATAATAATATTTATTGACATTTATTGCAAATATATGGTATATTATGATTACCAAGACCGATGATAACGGGGGATACCCGAATATCATCAAATTGATTTATTACTAAATAGGAGTAACACCCTCTACGGTTGTTCTGCTTCTATATCCTGTTTGGTAATAAATAAAAATCAGTGAAATTTTTGTAGATACCTATCAGTGTTCGACGCGAATACAACGGTAAACAATTGTTTTGATTGACAATATAAGTCCCTGTAACGCCCTGATTATATCTAAAAACATTTTACAAATTTTTAGTCGCCATTTTAATTGTCCCGTTCAAGTTACCGGAAGTTCCTAATATCCAAATATGAATATATATTTTGCCGTTAGATACGGCGCCGGGTAAAACTACCCAAGCATAACCAAATCCGCTGATAGGTTGAACTGAATATGCGGTATTAGCTAAAATTTCTGAATGATTAACTTGTAATATAATCGCACCGTTAGCCTTAACTGAAATATCCTGTACGACTATGTTAAAACTGCCGTCCGCTTGTTTAGTTACGTTCCCATAAATATTAGACGTTTCAGAAATATCGTATCGTTCAACTTCTGAAGGAAATGTATTTTCGTTATTATTATCTTCACATTTACAATCGCTTCCGTGATTACTACATTTACAATCGCTTCCGTAATCACTTCCACATCCTTCCAACAAGAGAATGGCAAAAACCGCTAGAGATATAAATTTTTTCATAAACAAAACCTCCTAAGTTAATTTCGCGAAGAATATACTTTGTGTCGTTTCAGGAAGTCAAGGAAAGATTTTTATAGAGGGAGTTTTATTTTTGAAGCGAATTCGCCGCCTTTCCAGTTGAATTTTCCGAAAATTCCCGAAAGAACCGAATATACCGTTAGAAATAAGTTTATCGGCGAAACCCAGATTATATGAAAAAACAGTTTCTTTTCTCCGAAAATCAATAATCCTTTGTACATGAAAAGCGATTCTCCGAGTATTTTTACGACAAAGAGAGAAAAAACGATAAAATAGTTTCGCACCGGCATAAAAATTACGGGAAGAGAAAGAAGCGACAGCAGCGTAAAGCAATAAAATATGAAAATCAAGGACAAAACTGCGCTTTGTTTCGGTAGATAAAACCGCGTTTCCGAAGCCCATTTTTTTCTCTGGTTCAGTAAATCTTTCCAAGAATACTCGGGACGGGTTTCTACGACGCAATCCGCGTTAAAACATATTTTCTTGCCGCTTTGCCAAATTTTTTGCATCAAAAGCCCGTCGTCGCCGCCCGCCGCGTTGATTAAGTTTCCGTATCCGCCGGAATTTTCGTACGCTTCCCTGCGAAAAGCGAAATTGTTCGCGTTGGCGTTTAGCGGAATATTTTTACCTATTCCGGCTGCGGCGACGATTCCGTGTGAAAGAAAATCAAGCGTTTGATACTTTTCTAAAAAAAATGAAACCGGTTTTTCAAAACGATATTTTACTATTCCTTGAACGAGCGCGACGGATTCGTCGAAGAACGGCGCAATAATAGTTTCGATCCAGTCCGGCGGGACAAACGAATCGGCGTCTGTTTGGACTACGATTTCGCCGTTGACGCGGCGCATTCCCTCTTGAAAAGCGAATTTCTTGGGTGAAATTTTGTTTTGCGTTTCTTCGACGTTTATCGGCAGAAAATTTTCAAATTTATCTTTATACGAAAGCGCGATGTCAAAGGTTTTGTCGGTTGAACGGTCGTTTACGACGATAATTTGGGTTTTATTTCTATGATAAGTTTGATTAAGCAGACAATCCAAAAGTTCGGCGATATTTTTCTCTTCGTTTCTTGCGCAAACGACTACGCTTACATTTTTATCCGTATTTTTAACCGGCGTTTTCTTTTCGGCGTTTTTTAGTCCGCACGACAGATAAAAACACAGTACAAGGTAAACGGAAGAAAGAATTATAGCGCTGAGAATCAATTTTGCCTCATCGCGGAAACGATTATTTTGCGAATTTTTTGAGCGATTGACGCCGTATCCAAATCGGAAATTTCGGCAGGTTCGATTTTTGGATGGATCGTTACAAACACTTCTTTTGATAAATTTATCTCTTCAAGAATAGCGCTGCCGTCGATTGAAACGGGTATTATCGGCGCTTGCGCTTTCTGCGCCAATTTTAGCGCGCCGGATTTAAATTCGGCGACCGCTTTCCCTTTGCTTCGCGTCCCTTCCGGAAAAATTGCTATAGGATGTGCGCTTTGGAGCAGTTCTACGCCTTTTTTGAACACGGAAATAGCGGCTTTTGTTCGTTTTCTATCCAAGAATATACATCCGACAGCCATCATCCAGAAGTTCAATATCGGAAAAAAAATCAGTTCTTTTTTTGCGATAAATCCCAGCGTCCAAGGAAATATCGACATCAGTATCGGAATGTCTAACATTCCTTGATGATTGGACACGACGCAGTAAATATTGTCTTTAGGGATGTTTTCTTCTCCGCTGATTTTGAGTTTTGCGCCCGTTATGAAAATACAGTAGCGCGACCAAAACCATTGCATAAAATATACCAAATGTTGCCGTTTTCCGCTCAAAAAAGGAATAAACGTCAAAACGTACGGGACAAGCATAATAAGACAGTATAACATAAAAACCCAAAACGATAAGAAACATATAACTTTGTTAAACATATACCTAAATCCTTTCACTGTTTACGCAGAAAATATTATTTGACCGGTTCAAAAAAGAACGCCGAAAAGAAAACAAATATAAGTCTTGCTTGACACTGCGGCGAAAACGTATTTTCTACCTTATTTTTGCGAGTATGGTGAAATCGGCAGACACGACGGGCTTAGAACCCGTTATCGAAAGATGTGGGGGTTCAACTCCCTCTACTCGCATAAACAACTAAACGATATTGTGGAGGCGTTGCAAAATGAATACAAAAGTGGAATCTGTCGGCGAGTGGAAAAAATCGATTTTGATTGAAATCTCAAAAGAAGAAGTTCAAAAAGAATTTAACAAAGCGTTGAACGATGTAAAAAAGAATATTGACATTCAAGGATTTAGAAAAGGTAAGGTTCCGGAAAAAATTATAATTTCAAGATACGGTGAAAGTTTGATTATGCAAGCGGCGGAAAAATTGTTTTCGGAAAGTTTCTATAAAGCCTGCGAAGATAACAAAATAAATCCTGCCGGAGATCCGGTTTTTGATAATACGAACGTTAATATAAAAGAAATATCGGATATTTCCTTTAAGGCGACAGTTGAAATCGATCCGGAAATCAAAATTGAGAATTACAAGAAATTAGGCGTTAAAGTCAATGAAGTAAAAGTAAACGATGGCGAGGTGGACGCCGTAATTGAATCGGTTAAGAGTCAGAGAGCGGAATTAAACGAAACGAAAGAGCCGGTGAAAAAAGGCGATATCGTGTCGCTTAAATACGAAAACGTAATGATTGACGGCGAAAAAACCGATAAACTTCCCGCTCCTCTGAATATTGAAGTCGGAAACGCTCCGCTTGCGGAATTGAATACGGAATTGACAGGCTTAAAAGCGGGCGATAAGAAGGATATTTCGTTTGTTTTCTCCGAAAATTATCCGATTGCCGATTATTCAAACAAGCCGGGTTCTGCAAGCGTAGAAATTGTGCAGGTGAGAGCCAAGACGCTTTTGCCGCTCGACGAAGAATTTTTTGCGCAGATCGGCGTCGCCGCAAAAAACGAAGAAGAATTAAAAGTTATAATCAAAGATAATCTTTTAAATAAAAAGAAAAACGAAGAGAAAGAAGCGGCTTGCGAAAGAGCGATAGATAAACTGCTTTCCGCAAACAAGTTTTTTGTTCCGGACGGACGGGTAAAGTATTATATAGAAAATCTTCGTAAGAACGAAAGCCCGTATTACGACGCCAAAAACCCGCAGCCGTCGCTTGAAGAATATCTCGAAACAAGAAAAGACGAGGCGATTAAGAATATCCGCAGATACCGTATTTTGGATTACATCGTTCGAGAAGAAAAAATCAAGGTCGGTTCACAGGAAGTTGACGCTTACATTGAAAATATCGCAAAGACGTATAATTATCCTTTCGACAAGTTTAAGGAGTCGTTGCGCAAAAGCGGAGAAACGCTGCATATACGCGAGGAATTGAAAATAACCAAAACGCTTGATTGTTTAATCGGCGAAACAAAATGGGAAGACGCGGCCTCCGATGCGTAATTTTGCGCATAGTATTCCTTTTGCGAAATATCACGGGCTTGGAAACGATTATATAGTCGTCCAAAAAGAATTCGGCGCGTTGAACTGCGACGAAATAGTTCGTATTTGCGACGTACATTTCGGTATCGGCTGCGACGGAATTTTGGTCGATGAATCGCGGGACGGCGGGTTTGCCGTGAAAATTTTGAATCCGGACGGAAGTCAAGCCGAGAAAAGCGGAAACGGTTTGCGTATATTTTCCCGTTATTTGTTTGATAACGGCTTAGTGAAATTAGGCGAACGATTTGAAATAACCACTTTAGGCGGACTTGTTAACGCCGCTGTTATCGACAAAAATTCCGTAAAAGTCGAAATGGGTAAAGTTTTGTTTGAGACGATGAACGAAAAAATCGCCGTTTTGGACAGAGAATTTATTTTTTGCGGCGTAAATATAGGAAATCCGCACTGCGTTATAGTTCTTGACGAAATTTCTCCGCAAATCGCAAAAAAATACGGTGCGTTAATAGAGACGGACAAAAGATTTATCAACCGCACAAATGTTCAATTTATGAAAATCGTCGATAAAAATAACGTTCAAATAGAAATTTGGGAGCGCGGCGCGGGCTATACGCTTGCTTCGGGAAGCAGCGGCGCGGCGGCGGCGGCTGTCGCTTACAAATCCGGCTTGTGTGAAAACGAGATATACGTCGCTATGCCCGGCGGGAAATTATCGGTTTCGTTTGACGCTTATTTTAACGCAACTATTCAAGGCGGCGTACAAAAAATCGCTGCGGGCGAAATCGCCGACGAATGTTTTGAGTGAATTCGGATAATGAAAGGATTTCTTATGAAAACGGTTCAAGATTTAATTAAAGTGTTTAACGCAACGGTCGCCGCATTATTTTGTGGGTTTTTAGTAAATTGTTCCAACCAAACGGGCGGCGGCAGCGGTAACAACGCAAGTGATACCAAAACGATAGCGGGAATAGAATGCGTTCTTGTAAAAGCGGGAACGTTTATGATGGGCAGCCCTGAAAGCGAGAGCGAGCGTTATGACGATGAAACACAGCATCAGGTAACGCTCACCAAAGATTACTGGATAAGCAAATACCCGATAACACAAGCGCAATATCGGTCGGTAACGGGAAATAATCCGTCATATTTTAGCGGCGATAACAAACCTGTAGAACAAGTAACTTGGAACGACGCAGACGCATTTTGTAAGGCGGTAGGCGGACGCTTACCCACAGAAGCGGAATGGGAGTTTGCCGCACGCGGCGGTAATAAGAG
>JAIRUI010000039.1 GCA_031254455.1 Chitinispirillales bacterium
AAACTTGCAAGATTTAATCGTAAGACGTGTCGTTATTCGAAAGCGATTGATATGGTAATAGCATCACTAATACTTTTGTTTAACGAAGAAATTATTGAATGTATATTTAGTTAGCAAGCACCATTCGATACATACAAAGAGTAGGAAATAGCGCCATCCACCTGTGCCCAATAAATAAAAGCCTCGTCTTCTTTTTGCTGATTTCTACTTACCGTTACGCTACTCGGCGATTTTGGAGAATAACATTTACTACTGTCGTTGTTATACGAACAGGAAAACATCAACATCACTAACAAGATTAGAAAAATCTTCTTCATATTTCCATTCATATAAAAACCTTCTCTTATGTAGTAGAATATATTTCATTAATATTTTATGTAAATTGCATATAGTCACGAAAAAGGTTATAGCGTGAACACACCGTAATAAATTCTACTTCAAAAACATATTTTTAATTTTAGACCAATTCCCTTTTGGCTTTTCGGTTATAATCGATCTGGTGTTTTTGCCCGCGTTATTGTTTTGAATTACGACAGATTGGCTGTCGTTTTGCCTAACCGTATATGAATCGGCTGTCTGAGCCGAAAACACCGTAGCAGTAATAAATATTGCAAATATTATGCTCTTTTTTGTTTTCATTTATCTCTCCCAACCTTTTTGATACAATATGAGCCGTCATTAATGTTCATATATAATAATATATTGTGTTTTTCAATTTTGCACAAAAAACTTGAATCTTTTATTTTTTATTGAACTTTTATGCTTTTGCAAGACACAAAACTATAATTTTTTTAGCATTTGCGGCATATAAAACCCTTGCGCATTCCGAAACCGTCGAACCTGTTGTACATACGTCGTCCACAATAATTATCGTTTTATTTTTTACATCGCAATTCTTTTTTAAGGCAAAAAGCCCTTCACACGCTTTTTTTCTTTCTTTTGCGTTTCTCTTTGTTTGTGTAAAATTATAACGCGTACGAAACATCGTATTTTTGTATTCTATGTCCAATTCTCTTGCAGCGGTTTTTGCCAAAATTTCCGATTGATTATAACCGCGCCTAATAAACCTCAACCAATGAAGCGGAACGGAAGTTACTAAATCCGCATAATTCAATTGCTCGTAAAACGACGTTATTCCTAATTTGAAAATGTCTTTCGCACGTTGTTTAATTCCGTTATATTTTAACTCATATATAATTTCTTTCAATTGCGGATTAAAATCATCTACAGCCCAAATATCTACAATGTTCTCACCGATTTTGGCGCTTGCGGTGACCACCTTAATTCCTGAAAGATACATCTTTGCACAATTTTCGCAAAATGCGGCGATTTGTTGGGATTGTAATTGACATTTCGAACAAGTTTGCGGATATATTACATCAATTATTTTTTCGATTATTTTTACGCGATTGAGCGACTTCGTCCAAAAATTTTTGTTCATTTTTATTAAATTCTTTCTGCCATTCTAATTTTTTCTTACTACGAAGCATTTCCAAAGATTTTCGCTTTATCGTCGCTTCAGTAAGTCTTTTTCTCGTTCTTTCAATGTCAAGCGAAACATCCTGCAATTTTTGTCCGATTTTAAGTAAATCAAGTTTCAACGTATTTCTCCACGAAACCGAATACCTAAGTTCGGATGCGGAATCCGCTGACTTTCTATCTTCTTTTTCTCGCGCTTGAAAATCCTGTAATTCTTTCTTTTTTTGGCTAAGCTCGCTGCCGATTCGCTGTAATTCAGACTCCTGTGCGACCAAAAACGCCTTAGCCTCGTCTTCTTCACGAATCCGCAGTTCCAATATCGACTGTAAAGAGAATTCAAATCTTTTCATTTTCTTCTCTCGTTTTGCGCGGCAACCGAAACAAGCTGGTTAAGCATGGCTCGCGCTTGTTCAAATGTCGCCGACTCATCTCTATCCTGCCGTAAATAACGGTTTATGTGATCGTTAAGTTGAATAGCTTTATCAATTTTTGGACTTCTGCCTTGTTCGTACGCCCCGATTGAAATTAAATCTTCATTCGCCCTATAAGTTGACATCACGTCGCGCAATTCTCCTACAATTCTGCGGTGATCGTTGTCTATAACATCAACCATACAACGTGAAATGCTTCCTAAAATATCAATTGCCGGAAAGTGATTTTTTTGCGCAAGCTCGCGCGAAAGCAGAATATGCCCGTCCAAAATTCCACGTGTTGCGTCGGCAACGGGTTCGTCCATATCGCCGCCTTCAACCAAAACCGTAAAAAGCCCTGTTATGGAACCTCTATCGGAATTTCCGGCTCGCTCCAAAAATTTCGGCAGCATCGCAAAAACTGACGGCGTATATCCGCGCGTTGTCGGCGGTTCGCCTATTGTAAGTCCTATTTCACGCTGCGCCATCGCCAAACGTGTTACAGAGTCGCACATAAAAAGCACTTGTTTCCCTTGATCGCGAAAATACTCTGCAACCGCCGCGCCTACCATTGACGCTTTAATGCGAATTAATGCAGGTTGGTCGCTTGTCGCGACGACTACTACGGAACGTTTCATTCCTTCTTCACCCAAGTCGCGTTCCAAAAATTCACGAACTTCACGCCCTCTTTCACCCACTAGCACGATAACATTAACGTCTGCACGACAGTTTTTTGCCATCATTCCCATCAAAACCGATTTTCCTACTCCAGAACCCGCAAAAATTCCTACACGCTGTCCTTCACCCAACGTTAAAAATCCGTCAATTGCTCGAATTCCCGTTTGAAACGGCGTGATCACGCGGTTACGTTTTAACGGATCCGGGATGTCCGAAAAAATCGGACGTTCATTTAAAGTGTTTAATGCGCCTTTACCGTCCATTTCCTGACCGATCCCGTTGAGAATTCTACCCAACAACTCGTCACCGACCCCTACCAAGAGCGGTTTTCCAGTTGCAACGACCGTGTTCCCCGGATGAACGCCTTCTATTGTCCCTAACGGCATTAAAAGCGTTCTTTCAGAACGGAAACCGACCACTTCGGCACGGACAATCAACTCACCGTTTTTGTTTAGAATGCGGCAGACTTCGCCGATTGACGCCGCAGGACCTGTGGATTCTATCAAAAGTCCTACTACTTCAACAATTTGTCCACGAATTTCTATAGGGTCAATGCGCGGCAATTCGTTTTTTACTCTATCAAAAAATTCTTTCATGTTTCTTAAAATATTATATTTTTTTGTGAAACTGCAGAAATGCGCATATAAAAACGGGATTATTCAAAAAAATAAGAAAACTTGTCTTCACAAAAATTATTTTTCCAAAAGATTTGGAATTATAGAGAATAAAATATGAACGAAAATATTATACCTAAGCATTGCGCCATTATTATGGACGGAAACGGCAGATGGGCGAAAATACGAAATTTGACGCGTCCGTTCGGGCATAAAGAAGGCGCAAAAACAACACATAATATCGTAGAAGCGTCGGTGAACGTAGGATTGAGGTATCTTTCACTTTATGTTTTCTCCAGCGAGAATTGGCAACGTCCTCAAAAAGAAGTGAACGCATTGATGAAACTTTTGATAGAAATGATAAAGAAAGAATTGCCGAATTTACTTAAAAAAAACGTAAAAGTACTTATTATGGGCGACATTGAACTTCTTCCTCAGAAAGCAAAAAATGATTTGATTAACAGTATAGAAAAAACATCAAAAAATACCGGTTTAGTACTTTGTCTCGCAATAAGCTATGGCGGCAGAAACGAAATTGTTAGAGCGGCAAAACTGTTTGCACGGGATTGCTTAGACAATAAGATTAAATATGATGATTTAACTGTTGAAAAAGTAAACGAATATATGTATTTGCCTGAAATTCCATATCCAGAACTTATTATTCGTACCGGCGGAAACAAAAGAATAAGTAATTTTTTACTTTGGCAATCGGCATATTCCGAACTTTATTTTACAGATACGCTTTGGCCGGATTTTAATGAAAATGAGTTAATGAAAGCATTTGAACAATTTTCAAAAACCGAAAGACGATTCGGGAAAGTGAAAGATAATGAATGAAGAAAACAAAGAAAAAAGAACACTGAAAAACATTGGCAAACGACTTTTGTTCGTAGCGTGGGCGATGCCGGCTACCCTTCTTATCATATATTTTAAGGTAAATATTGTTTCGGCGATTTTCGGCGATAAATTTGACGACACGATTAAACCGATTTATCCGGCAACCATTCTTACGTTTATCCTGATAGCTTTCGCGGCTAAGGAATATTTTTCTATGCTGAAAATAAAATTCAAAAAAAATTGGTTTTGGATAGGATACGTTTGGATTGCCGTAACCATGTGCGATTCGATAAATTGCGTACCGTTACTTAATTTTTCACATTCACTTTATCTGCTTCTAATTTTGACGGCGTTTGAAGTGTTTTTTGTCGGAAAGGGCAAGCAAAGATGGCAGCGTGCAAGTTTGTTTTTCATCGGAGTAATATTTTTATATCTCGCGGGAAATTCGCTGTTGCAATACCTTGAGCCGGCGTTTGTAAATATATGGTATTTCCCTATAGACAATCAATACATCGCATCAAATTTGGGTTTGATAACGGTGTTGTGTGCGATATTTTTTTGCGATTCCGCAGCGTATTTCGTTGGTTCGCTTTTAGGCAAGCACCATTTCAGCGATATTTCGCCCAAAAAAACCATTGAAGGTTGTATAGGCGGATTTTTATTGTCGGTAATTGTCATGACAACGGTTTTCGGTTTTTTTAGAAATCCGAACGAACCTGTTTGGCTCGGTATTTTACTTGGCGTTACGATTGGAATTTTTGCGCAAGTCGGCGATTTGTTCGTTTCACTGACAAAACGATATTTTGCGGTTAAAGATTCTTCCGACTTGATTCCCGGACACGGCGGAATTTTAGATAGATTTGATTCCGTATTTTTCGTTTCGCCTTTCATTCACATAATAATAACACTTGTACATAAATTAGGCGCTTAAATTTGTTATCTTATTTGAAAATACAAGAAAGGCACCCATAATTGTTAAGAAAAGGAGACCAAAATGGCAGATCCCAGAGTATTTATTAGTTTTGATTTTGATCACAATGAAACAGAGAAAAAACTTTTTATCGGTCAAACAAGAAATTCACGAACTCCTTTTAGTATTGAAGATTGGTCTTCAAAATCATCTTTGTCACAATCTCAGTGGGAACAAACTATAGCAGCTAAGATAAATAAATGTAATATTTTAATTGTCTTGGTTGGAAGAACAATGGCAAGTGCTACTGGCGTTGCTAAAGAAATATCATTTGCTAAAGCAGCAGATGTACCTATCTTTGGGGTATATGTTGATGATGCAAATTCAAGTAGCAATCTTCCCGATGGGCTTCAACGGAATCGGACAATTTCGTGGGAATGGGAAAAAATAGCAAATGCGATTGACCAAACTATGCGAGAAGGGAAGAATAGGGATTAATGAAAAAGTCTCTTTGTATAGGCATTGATAATTATAAAACTTCTCCATTATCTGGATGTATAAACGATGCAACTTGTATTTCTGAGTTGCTTAAAAGAAACGGTGATGGTTCTACAAACTTTGAAGTGAAGTTTGAGAAAGATGTTTCTTCAACATCAAATATGAAAGAATTAATTGTTGATTTATTTAACGGAGATTGTGATACCGTTTTATTTTATTTTTCCGGTCATGGATTCCTAAATGAATTCGGCGGGTATATAGTGACACCTGATTTTAAAAAATACGATGAAGGTGTTCCAATGGATTATATTTTAAATGTTGCCAATAAATCGAAAATTAAAAATAAAATCATTATTCTTGATTGTTGCCATTCTGGAGCAATGGGAAATACAGATGTATCAGATAATAAATCTTCTTTGTCTGAAGGATTGTCTATTTTAACAGCTTGCAGAAATACAGAATTGGCAGAGGAAATAAACGGACACGGAGTATTTACAAACCTTTTACTTGAAGCTCTTAAAGGCGGTGCTGCTGATTTAAGAGGGAATATATCACCTGGTGGTATTTATTCGTTTATTGATAGATCGCTTGGCGCATGGTACCAACGTCCTGTGTTTAAGACAAATGTTACAAGATTTGTATCTTTACGTACTGTAATGCCACAAGTTCCTGATGACATTTTAAGATCAATTATAGAATATTTTCCTAATCCAACAGATGAATTTCCTCTTAATCCGTCTTTTGAAGATACGAATTCGTTGAATGTAGAACATGAAGTTATTGAACCTTATGCGAATATAGAAAATACTAAAATCTTTAAGAAACTTCAAAAATTACAAAGTGTTGGGTTAGTAGTTCCTGTTGAAGCAGATTTTATGTATTTTGCGGCAATGGAATCACGAAGTTGTAAATTGACTCCTTTAGGACATCACTATTGGAATTTAGCTAAAGAAGACAGAATATAAATTACGATTAAATAATTTGTGCCATTTGCCTGAAATCCGCTTGTAGAGTGGGATTACGGCTGTTTGGTGACAAGAGCGTATAATTCCCTCAAAACCATACAGTGTTTGAAAAATACAAGGATGCATTACTGTCTATCTTTTAGTGAAAACCCTCAGATTTTTATCGTATCACAATTTTCCCAAGATAGCGCAAATCGCCTGTTCTACTTTCAAAATTCTTGTACCAAGCCCTACAATTTTTGCGTTATTTTTTATAAAAAAACCTATTTCCTCATCCGTAAAACCGCCTTCCGCACCTATTACGATTCCGCATCTTTGATTTTTCTCAGGCTTAAATTCCTCAGGATTTTTGGAAGGGTGAAATACGAAACAAGGATAATTTTTTACATTTGCGGTAAAAATGTATTCTGTAAAATTCTTAAAAGATTGATGAAAGTAAACATTAGGTAAAATTGTATCAGCCGCTTGCATAAGCGCATTTTCAATAATTTTATCTATTGAATTTTGCGACAAAAACGGACTTTGCCAATAACTTTTTTCTACTTTAAACGATTGAAAAAAATGAATTTCTTTTACTCCGAAACATACGGCGTCCAATAGAATTCTTCGAAAAACTTTCGGACGCGGTAAAGCGCAAAAAAGAATAGCGGGATTTTCTTTAGGGGGATTTTTGTATAAATTCACTGTTATTTTAATGCTTTTTTCGGTGATTTCAATTATTTCGCCAATACCGATTTTTTTTTCGAGTAAGCCGATTTTTATCGTATCGCCATTTTGTGATTTAAGTGTTTTTTTTATGTGTTCAAAACGGAAATCTGAAAATTCAGCGGTATGTTCGTCAATAAAATCGGATGGTTTTAATAAGATTAAATTCATAAGAAATACAAAGGACACGGAGGAACCGGGAATCGAACCCGGAAACCGATTTCTCGGTCACGGTTTAGCAAACCGCTGCACTACCATTATGCGACCCCTCCAAAATTTAACGGCGGAGGACGAGAGACTCGAACTCCCAAGCCTTACGGCGACGGTTTTCAAGACCGCTGACTTACCAACTAGCCTAGTCCTCCGTTGATTCTCGGTAAGCAAAATACTATTTATCTGCGCTCACTGTCAAGGTTTTTATCGTATTTTTCAATTATAGTTTAATCGCAATTCCATCGGCTATATCCAACCCTTTGTCCGTAAGTTTGCAGACTCCGTTTTTAATAATCATATAATCGTTTTCAATTAAATTATTGACGTATTTTTTGTTTTTCACTAAAAAATCAATGCCGAATTTAACGCCGAATTCCGACAGTGAAAAGCCGTCGCTTGTCCGTAATTTAAGCATTAAAAATTCTGTCTTTTTCTGCTCTAATAATAAATTTTCGATAAAGTCCGCCGCAATTTCATTACGGTTTAGTAGTTCACAATATTTTTCTATATCGGAAATATTCGCACTACGTTTATTTTCGCCGTCAAACGAATGCGAAGAAGGCCCAAATCCTATATATCGCCCATAATTCCAATAATTTTCGTTGTGGCGGCAACGGCAACCGTTTTTTGCAAAATTACTGACTTCGTAACGTTCAAATCCGCTTTTTTGCAAAAAATTTCGTGAATATTTTACTATTTTTTCTATTTCACTTTCATTTGGCAAGTTAAATTTTTCACGGTTTTTTCCAAAGAACGAATTTTCGGCTATTGTTAATTCGTAAAGCGAGATATGTTTTATTACTGGAATTTTACAGACGGTTTTCAACGTCTCGGAAAAAGAATTTTTATTTTGATTTGGGAGTCCGTAAATTAAATCGGCGTTTACATTGTCGAATCTTTTCAGAATCTTACTGCGTAAAACGCCGATTGCCTGTTTTCTGTCGTGAATTCGTCCGCAAATATTTAACTCGTCGTCGTTTAGCGATTGAATGCCGATAGAAAGTCGATTTACACCGCATTCTTGCCAGATTTTGGCTTTTTCCTCGCTGTAATTCTCCGGATTCACCTCAATTGTCCATTCGTAATTTACGGCGATTTTAAAGTTTTGTTTAATAAAGTCCGAAATCTCACAAAATTGACTTTCAGTTAAAACGGAGGGCGAACCGCCGCCAAAAAAGATAGTGTCTATTTCTTTTCCGTGCGTCTCGTTTTTTCGCAGAATTATTTCTTTTTTTAATGCGGCAATAAATTTATTTATTTGTTTTTCATCCGTTATCGAATAAAAATCACAGTAATTACACTTTTTTTTACAAAATGGAATATGAAAATAGAGAGAAATCATATAAATATTTCCGTTTTCTTTAACTCAAAGCGTCTATGCCTACGGCGTTATTGAGATGAATTGAAGGCGCCGCGGAAGCCCAAATCGGGGTTGCTGCCGGACGGCGTACCGTCGTTGCGAATGGCAACACGGCAAATCCGCGAATTGTAGTCCCAACTGCCGCCGCGATTCACGCGGTAAGAGCCAGATGATGGTCCTACTGGGTCGGTTACTAAACCTGTGGAATAACTTCCATACCAATCACTGCACCACTCCCATACGTTACCGCTCATATCGTATATGCCAAGTTCGTTAGCCTTCTTTTGACCGACCGGTTGTGCGCCATAGCCGGAGTTACTCGAATTTTGACTCGGAATATTATCCCAATACCAACCCGCTTCACTCAAATTATCGCTTCCGCTGAAAATATAGCCTTTACTCTTATTACCGCCGCGTGCGGCAAACTC
>JAIRUI010000040.1 GCA_031254455.1 Chitinispirillales bacterium
TGAGTTAAAAAGCGAATTGTAAAAATACGCTTCGCTAAACTTTCCGTTACTTTCGCTTGTACCGTTAAAAATTTCGTTGGTCTTGTCGATACGTTCTCCCACTTCGTCTAAAAATTTTCCTATATCGGCAAACCTTTTGTCGAGTTCTTCGTCGCGTTTCTTTTGTTGTTCTCTTGATTCTGCAAAATCTTTTGCGTTATTATTCATAATAGCGCGAATTTCCGCTAATTCTCTTTCCCACTGTTCCATTATATGCCCCTAAGATTAAAACGTTACGACAAATATACCATCCGCCGAAAACCAAAAGCGAAACGTATTCCTACATCCCGCTTTTCGTATAAAGCCTGCAAGTAATTATTTCTTACCGTCTCACTCCCAACTTCGCCGAATATTTATACGCTTTTCCACTGTTTCCTCTCGCTTCGGCGACAATCAGATAAGTTCCGTTCGCTACGTTTCTGCCGACGTTATTGGTCAAGTTCCACTCGACTTTACCGCTTCTTGTTTCAGTCTCAAACACAACGTTACCGATATTATCATAAATGACTGTCTTAATCTGAGAAACTTTCTCGCCATTCGGTAAGTCGATGGTGATAACCGCCTTATCGGAGACTATGTTGTTTGACAATCTAATACCGTTGCGCCCGTCGTTGCGCTTAATCTCAATTGGCGAAGCAATGTCATTTATTGTCAATGTCGCGGTCATATACTCAGGAACGTTGTAATTGCTTTGGTCGGTTACGGAAAACATTGCCGTTACCTCGTGCGTTCCTATCGCCGTTTTACCGTTGCCGATGTAAGAAACGCTTACACCGGTATGCAAATCACCGCTAATTTCAATACTGTGGGTATTGCCGTCGTATGTTACGGTTTTTGGTGCAAATGTAATGCCGTCCATATTGTAACTTGCCTTCGCAATTGTCCAAGAAAAAGGAATATCGGCAGTCGTTCCATCCGTCCACTCGTAATTTGTCTTGTCTGCCAAAATCACCGTCGCATTGTAATTACCCGCGTTTGTGCCTTTATCGCCGGATACATTATATGCCGCATTTGCCGCAATCTCTAACGATTGCTCGCTTCCGGTATAAACAAAAGAAGTATTCGTTGCCGTCGGCTTGGTTATTTTTGTCTTAGCCACCGATACGTTTACGCTAATATTTGCAGCGGAATTGTAGTAATTGTCATCTCCGGCAAAATTCGCTTTGAACGTTTGTGTTCCCGCATTGCCTACCGATGTTGTCGTCGCGTCCGCCCACGACCAACCGGTCGGTAATTCCACATTTGCCAGAGTCTGCCCTAATTTTGCGGTTAATCCTGCCGGTGCCGCCGGATTCTGTTTCCAGAATCTTGAATAATAACCACTAAAACCTTTTACTGCCGATTCGTCCGCCATAAAATTGTCATAACAATACAATTCCCACAGATAGGTATTGTTAGACAAGTCAAGTGTTGTCAGTTGGTTATTGTAACAATCCAAATTTGACAGATTGGTATTTTTCGACACATCCAACGTTGTTAATTGGTTGTAAGAACAACCCAATTCCCACAAATTCGTATTACTCGATACATTCAACGTTGTTAATTGGTTGTAAGAACAATTTAAATACTTCAAATTTGTATTATTAGACAAATCCAGTGTCGTCAAATTGTTCTTTCTGCAAGACAATATCTCTATTAACGGGAAATATTCTATTCCCGCAAGAGAAGTTATATCACTGTAGCTTACGTCAAGGCTAATTATTCCCATTACGTCGTTGTCATATATCGGCGCAGGAGCACTTTTCCCAATGTAATCATACACTGCTGCCTTAAAGTTCGGGTCTGTAAACTTATTGGTAATGTCTGTCGCCGACAAATTCTTTTGCGGATAAAAATAATAATAATTGTAGTACCATTCCTTCAACCCTATAATTTTACTTTCGTCCTCAAAATAATTTACTCTCACATCAAGATTACTAAGGTTTGTATTCTTCGACAAATCCAGTGTCGTCATTGAATTGTTACTACAAATTAAGTACTGCAGTATAGTGTTTTTCGCTACATCCAACGAAGTCAATTCGTTGTTTCTGCAATACAAGTATCGCAAATTATCACTGTCAGGCAAAATAAGCGAAGTCAATTTGTTGTCATCACAATCCAAATACGACAGATTGATATTCTTTGACACGTCAAGTGTTGTCAGTTGGTGGTTATTGTAACAATACAACTCTTGCAGTGAGAGAAAATACTCTATTCCCGCAAGAGAAGTTATGTTACTGTAAGTTACATAAAAGTTAGTTATACCGATTACGTCGTTGTCATATATCAGCGCAGGAGCACTTTTACCGATGTTGTTATACACTCTCGCTCTAAAATCGAGGTCTGTAAACTTATTGGTAATGTCTGTATCCGTTGCATTTTTCTGCGGGTCAAAATAAAAACCTTGGTAAAGAGACGTTTCGTCTAACCCGATAATTTTACTTTTATTTTCCAAATGATTCGCGCGTACATCAAGATTATTAAGCTTCGTATTCTTTGATATGTCAAGCGTTGTTAAATTATTGCCGGAGCAATCCAAGCGTGTCAGCGCGGTAAGATGTTCTATTCCCGCAAGAGAAGTTATGTTACTCCTCGACACGTTAAGATAATCTATGTACTTTATATCATCAAAAAATATCGGTGAACCGGACGGTTTGCCAATATAATTATAGACAGCCGCTCTGAAATTCTCATCCGTAAAATCGGAAGAAATGTTCGTATCGTCACCATCCCACCATTCCAAACCGTAAAGTTTGATAGACGTTACCGTAACGGTTATAGATTGGTTGTAATGTTCATGAGTAAACTCAATGTCCGATTCAATATTATTTTTACTCACACTGGAAAGGTCTGCAGGTCCAGTATATCCATCATCAACCATCCACTCGGGCACCTTGAAATCCGACAGGTTAAGTGTTACTGTCTTGTTAGTGCCGCTTGATAATTTTGCATAATAAATAACATTTTCACCGTAATATTTAAGAGTAGTCAATATGCCGACAAGAATTTCTTTGCTTGCAGTATAAGTAATTTCTATTTTTTCAAGAGTTGCCATTGTTTTAACATCAAGAAATGCATCGACTCCTGCATAAGGCCAAATTTTATCTTCATCCGTATCGGATAATGTCATGGTAACCGTAAGAGGGTTTTGGTTAGTGATATTGACTTTTGTTCCTTCGCCGTAATCGTCTATGTAATAGTCCCATTGAAGATATTCGTCATCAAACAAATCAATATAATCCGCAACCGGGTCAGCAGCCCACACAATCGCTGTTGCCGCCAAAGCAATTGCTAAAAACTTTTTTGTCATTACAAAACTCCTTTGTAAAATTGTTGTTAAATTGTTCTCTTTTTTTCTCAATCCGTTTAATACTATCCGATTAAAACGATTTCTTCCCGCTGTTTAAGAATTGGGATTGTGGCTATTTGGTGACATAAGCGTATAAGTCCCAACTCTGTAAATGAAACACGTTTCATAGAAACCTCCTAAATATCCGTTAATATCTTTTGTAATCCTATAATTATCTTTCAAAATCACGCCGCTTTTCAGTTTGCGCCGTCTCTGAGAAAATTGTCGTAATCGTAAACGTTTTTGGGAAATTTGGAAAATAGGCCGAGCAAGAAGTTTGTGAAAGTATGAATCACGTGTTTTTTCTTTGTACGTCTGAACGGGTCTACGTCTGAACGGGTCTATATATATTATGTAATATATATAGTTTGTAATTATAGAAATTTTGTCGTACGCTACCTGAGAGAGAGAGAGAGAGAGAGAGAGAGAGAGAGAGAGAGAGAGAGAGAGAGAGAGTACAATCCGTCTGCCGTCGCTGTCAAGGGTTTTGTTGATATTTGCAGAAATTTTTTCATTTTGTTTCTTTCTCTGTTTTCGCCGTTTTAATTTAACATTCGGTACTAATATAATATTTGTAGTATTTTATTAGTATGAAATTTAAATATATTTTCAAAATATTTGCAATATTAGCGTCGCTTTTATTAGCTGCGTGTTCTGAAATATTATTAGGCGACAGCACGGCGGACGGTTATTATACGATTTCTTTCGATTCGCAAGGCGGAACAAATTGCCCGCCTCAAACCGTTACGCTCGGTTCGACTATAATTCTGCCTGCGGCAAATCGAAGCGGTTATATTTTTGAAGGCTGGTTTAGCGCAAATTACGGCGGGGTTTATTACGGTTTGGGCGGAGACGCTTATACGGTTAATTTAAGCAGGACTCTGTATGCTCATTGGGGCGGTGAAATCGGCGGCGATTATCGTACGGTTTTTTTTAATTCGCAAGGCGGAACAATTTGTTCCGATAAAACCGTTACGCTCGGTTCGACTATAACTCTGCCTTTTACAAATCGAAGCGGTTATATTTTTGAAGGTTGGTTTAGCGCAAATTACGGCGGGGTTTATTACGGTTTGGGCGGAGACGCTTATACGGTTAACTCCGATAAAACGTTATATGCGCATTGGATTTGGTGTACATCGCCGTCCGTACCGACGGGCGTATCGGCTGCGGCTATATCGTCAAACAGCGTTAAAATTTCATGGAACGCGGTCGCGGGTGCGGATTATTATGAAGTATATTGGAGTGAAAATCCTACGGGTTATTATGAATGGTTCGGATATGCGTACTCGACGTCCTATATCGACGACGATCAGTATAATTTACCTTCGACTACGTATTATTACAAGGTAAAAGCGGTAAACGACTGCGGAGAAAGCGGGTTTTCAAATTACGCCTATGCGACTACTATGGGCGGCGGTTATGGGACGCTTGTGATAAACAACGCGTCCTATGATTATGACATCGTAGGCGTTTATATTGAAAATATCGTTACGGAAGATTACATTGACGATTGGAATAACTGGAGTGCGATAATTCAACGAAACGGCGGCAAGTCGTATCAGTTGCCGCAAGGCGGTTGGGACGTGGAAGTGTACGACGATTACGGCGACGGTTATTACGCTCAGGTAAATATTAGCCGCGGACAAACCAAAACGCTTACATATGACGGGTATTCGTTAAGATAATTTTTAAAAATACAAATCTCTCGCGCCGTCTTCGGTTTTAGTGTAGTAATTCATAAGCGCGTCGAACATTTTCGGATTTTTCTCTTTTACTTCTGCGATTTCCTTTTGAATTATCGGCTCGGCAAGCGCGATAGTTTCGGGCGACGCAAAATCGTCAAGCCATTCGCGATAAGTAATTATTGCGTTTAATTTGCAAAATTGTCCTTCATATCCGCTTTTTAGCGCGTCCAAAATTTTTTGTCCCGTTCTTCCGCAGCGATAACCCGCAGTACAAAAACTTGTGATAAATCCCTGTTTTGCAAGTGAGCGCACTACCTCGTCGAGCGAGCGCGTATCGCCCAAAATAAACTGCTGACGAACCGCTTCCTGACGGCTGTAATCGAAATCCTCCGAATACGCGCCCAGACCTATTTTACTGCTTGCGTCTGTTTGCGTAATTCCCAGCGGAATAATTTCATCGCGAACTTTTTGGTTTTCGCGGGCGGTTAAAATCATTCCCGTATATGGTACGCTCAAACGAATGCACATAACCGCTTTCTTGAATTGCTCGTCGTTCAAATGCGTTGATTTTGTTTCTTCGATACCGGGTGCGTTATCCGCCGGTTCGATACGCGGAAACGATATCGTATGCGGTCCTACGCCGAATTTCGCTTCAAGTTCCCTTGCATGCAAAAGAACGCCCATAACTTCAAATTTCCAGTCTGTAAGCCCTAAAAGCGGACCGATTCCCACATCTTCCAAACCTGCGTCGTAAGCGCGGTGCATACAATATAAACGCCAGCGGTAATTTCCTTTGACGGTATTTGGATTATGCAGTTTCGCGTATGTTTCACGGTGATATGTTTCCTGAAAAACCTGATAAGTGCCGATTCCTATATCTTTGAGAATTTTTAAATCCTCAACGCTCATCGGCGCGGCGTTTACGTTTACTCTGCGGATTTGCCCGAATCCTTTTTTTGTTTCGTATTTTGCCGCGTAAATAGTTTTGACGCTTTGGGCGATATAATTAACGTCGCTGTCGGGATGCTCGCCGTAAACCGCAATGAGCCGTTTGTGTCCGATTTTGCCAGCAAGCGCCTTTATTTCTTCCTCAATTTCAGGTATAGAGAGTATTCGGCGTACACTATTTTTATTTTTGCCGCTAAACGCGCAATATTTACAGGTATTTATGCATTTGCTCGACAAATAAAGCGGTGCGAAAGTAACGATTCTGTTATCATAAACTTTAAGTTTAATTTCAATAGCCGCCTTTTTCATTTCGTCAAGCGATTCTTTGTCTTCGACGTTTAAGAGAGCGGCGGTTTCTTCGGGCAGAAGCGTTTCAAGCGATTTGGATTTAGCGATTATTTCGCGGACAAAATTTTTGTCGGGGTTCGCTTGGCTTTTCAGCGATTTTTCAATTAAATTTTCATCGATAAAATCGCTTCCGTCTCTATTAATATATTTATCAATTTGACTTTGTATAATTCGGCTGTCGGTCCATTCTTTTACGCGGTTATTCACGAAAACTCCTTTCTTATCGCCGTATTTGTTCGGATATTTCAGCAAAATACTATTTTTGCCGAGATTAAAAATATAAAAAATTTGAGAAAAAACTTGAAATTACACATATAACAACGTATTTTATCTGAAATAAGCGGAGGAAGTTTTTGCAAAAATTCTTATTTTTAATTACAATTTTAATTTTTATTTTTGGCTGCGCTTCGCCAAGATATGATTATTTAAATAACGCAGACGGTAAAAAGACTGCGGCGCCTAAAACAAACGAGAACGGTGCGGGAAATAAGATTTCCGTATCAAACAACGATATGCGCGGCGAGGCGTCGTGGTATGGTCCGGGGTATCATGGAAAAACTACCGCAAACGGTGAAAAATTTAACCAAAACGCTATGACGGCCGCTCATAAAACGCTTCCTTTTAATACTCGTGTGAAAGTTACGGATTTGGATACGAAAAAATCGGTGATTGTGCGGATTAACGATAGAGGTCCCTATGCGAAAGGGCGAATTATCGATTTATCCCAAAAAGCCGCCGAAAAACTCGGAATGAAAGGGAAAGGACACGCTCAAGTAAAATTGGAAATAGTACGATGAGAACTCTCAAACCTAAAGCGTATTTTAGAACTGTCGGCGGGATTTTTAAAAATTTTTTTGCCGCAGAGTCGATTTTCCCGTTTTATGCGTCGCTGAAACTCACCGCTAAATGTAATTTCGGATGTCCGTTTTGTAATATACATACGCATTCGCAAGAAGATTTATCGACAGATGAAATTATAAAAATTTTGGATAATTTATCAAATTCGCCCGTTTTGATGACTTCGTTTGAAGGGGGAGAGCCGCTTTTAAGGCGGGATGTCGGAGAATTGCTTGAATATGCGCGAAAAAAATGTGATTTTTATCTGCTTTTTACTTCAAGCGCTAAAAATATTTTGGATTATCCTATGGAAAAATATTGTGAAAACATTGATTTTCTGCATATTTCTATTGACGAAGGACACAACAATTTGGAAATGTTTGAGTCTCTTTACGAACTTGCAAAATTCAAAAGCGAATTGTCCGTACAAATTGTAGTCACCGAAGACACTATAGAAAAGCTGGAAGAAAAAGTGGTAAAATGCCGGTCGGCAAAAGCGAATTGCGTGGTAATTCCAGCCGCCGAAATGGACGGAGCGAAAAAGAAATCGTTTCCGAATATTGACAAATTTGAACGGGAAATTCGCCGCCTTAAAAATAAATATCCGGCTGTTATTCATACTCCGTTAGGTTATTTTTCCGCATATAAAAATGCAAAATGTTCGTCGGCGTCGGTTATTATCGCCCCGAACGGAAAATTGTTTTATCCTTGTAATATTTTGGGTGATTTCGGCTGCGATTTGACTGAAACCGATTTCAAAAAGTGGCTCGTTTCCTCCGCCGCGAAATTCGCCCGTGAAAAAATGAAAAACTGTAAAATTAATTGCGGCTGGTACCAGTATTATTCGATTGATTCGTATTTGTCGCTTTCGACCATAGGCGAGGCGTTGTCGCCTATTTTTACAAAAAGTTTGAAATGAAGTCGAAATACACTCTTCTTTCATTTGAAAAAATTGTATATTGTGCAACAATTGCATATATAAATCCCAAAATTAAATATTTCTGGGAATAGGGAAAATATGAAAACTGCAAAAGAAATTCGTCAAAGTTTTATTGATTTTTTTGTGAGCAAAAACCATACGTTCGTTCGCTCGGCTCCGGTTGTTCCCAACGACGACCCGACGCTTATGTTTACCAATGCGGGAATGAATCAGTTCAAAACGATATTTTTGGGTGAAAACCCAAAGGGGCTCAAGAGAGCGGCAAATTCGCAAAAATGTATGCGTGTTTCCGGCAAACACAACGATTTGGAAGAGGTCGGCGTAGATCACTATCATCATACGCTTTTTGAAATGCTTGGAAATTGGTCGTTTGGCGATTATTACAAAAAAGAGGCGATTTCTTGGGCTTGGCGACTGCTTACGGAAGTTTGGGAAATTCCGAAAGAAAAATTGTATGTGACAGTTTACAAAAACGACGACGAAACCGAGAATTTTTGGAAAACGCTGACCGATATCGATACGACGCATGTTTCTCGACACGACGAAAAAGATAACTTTTGGGAAATGGGTGAAACCGGTCCCTGCGGACCTTGCAGCGAAGTTCATATTGATTTGGGCGCAGGAATTTGTCCGCACGAACACGAAAAAGACCATAAATGCTGTGTAAACGGCGAAAATTGCCATAGATTTTTGGAGTTATGGAATTTGGTTTTTATTCAATACGAGCGTCAAAAAGACGGCTCGCTTAAAGAACTTCCCGCAAAACACGTAGATACCGGAATGGGATTTGAACGGGTTGTGCGTGTAATGCAAGGGTTAAACTCAAATTACGACAGCGATTTGTTTTCGCCCGTCATAAAAAAGTTAGAAGAACTTTCCGGCAGGAAATACACGGCGTCCGACAAAACAGGCATTCCTTTCAGAGTGATCGCCGACCATGTCCGCGCTTTGGGGTTTGCGATAACCGACGGTGTTTTCCCCAGTAACGAAGGGCGCGGATACGTTTTGCGCAGGCTTTTGCGGCGGGCTTACAGATACGGACGGCAATTGGGATTTTCCGCTCCGTTTATATATAAATTGACGCCGGTTTTTGTAGAAATGATGGGCGAGGCGTATCCTGAAATTAGAGACAGGGCGGATTTTGTCGCTTCGGTTATAAAATCGGAAGAGGAACGCTTTGACGCAACTCTGGAAACGGGAATGGAAAAGTTTAATCAGGCTATAAGTTCGGCAAAAAAAGCGGGTAAAACAAAAATTTGCGGCGCGGACGTTTTTGCGCTTTATGACACCTACGGGTTTCCGGTCGATTTAACGAATTTACTTGCGCAGGAAAACGGATTTTCGGTCGATGAGGCCGGTTTTACCAAAGAAATGAAAGCGCAAAAAGAGCGTGCCAGAGCGGCGCGAAACGCAAACGACGAAGGGTTTTCACCCGACGGCTGGACGGAATTGATACAAAACGCCAAAACCGAATTTGCGGGGTATGTTTCGGATTTGATTACCGACGCGAAAGTGTGCCGTTATAAAATAATTTCGGAAAATAAGGCGCTCGCGGTATTTGAAAAAACGCCTTATTACGCGGAAATGGGCGGACAGGTCGGCGATACGGGGGAAATTGCAAACGGGGATCTTACCGCAAAAATTACCGCTACGACAACTTGGAACGGAATGTCGGTGAGCGTTATCGAAAGTGTATTTTCTTTAAACAAAGACTTTTTTGAGAGCGGAAAAATCGTTTTGCGGCTTGATAACTTTCGCAGAAACGAAATAAGTCGTGCACATTCGGCTACGCACTTGTTACAGGCGGCTCTTACAAAAGTTTTGGGGGACCATGTTTCTCAGGCTGGTTCAAAAGTGGAAAACGGGAAATTAAGATTTGATTTTACGCACTTTCAGGCGATTCCCAAAATGCAACTGTGTGAAATTGAAGATATTGTAAACGACTGGATTTTGCAAAATTTTCAAATATGTACAAACGAAATGAATATCGACGAAGCTAAAGCAAGCGGCGCAAAGGCTCTTTTCGGCGAAAAATACGCAGACCGCGTGCGAGTAGTAAAAATGGGCGATGTTTCGGCGGAACTTTGCGGCGGAACTCACGCAAGAAATACAGGCGACATAGGCTCTTTTACGGTTTTGAGCGAGGCGTCGGTTTCCGCAGGCGTACGAAGAATTGAAGCGCTTGTCGGTAAAGAAGCGATAATTTTTTATAGAAGACAAGCCCAAATACTTTCACAGATTTCAAATTTACTGAAATGCGGTCAGGAAAATATTCCGGAAAAGGTTGAAAATCTGCAGCAGAAAATAAAAACACTTGAAACCGAAATAAAATCGGCTAATTTGAATACGGCGAAAGACAGTGTGGAAAGAATTGTTTCAAGCGTAAAAAGCGGTTCGAAAACATCGTTTGCCGTTTGCAATTTGGGGGTGACAAGCAAAGAAATTTTTACGGCGATTCACGACGGCGTAAGCGAAACGATAATCGTCAAAGGTATAAATAATGTCGTGATTTGTCTTATAGCCGAGGCCGCAGGCGCGGTTATGATTGCGGCAAGCGCCGATAAAACGGCGAACGCAAACGGAATTTTGTGCGGGGATTTGGTCAAAAGAGCGGCGGCAAAAGTCGGCGGCGGCGGCGGCGGAAGCCCTATGAAAGCGCAGTCCGGCGGGAAAAATCCCGCGGGCATTCCCGATGCGATTAGGGAAATTGAGACGTTATTAAAATAACGGAAAAGTCGTCAAAATAATTTTTTAATGAAAATTTAATTTTTCTCTTGACTTTCATTTGCGTTTTATGGTACATTTGTGTCGGCTGCTATGAAATTTTTTGTCAAAACGTATTAAACATTAATCAATTTGTTTTTCGTGTGGCGGGTATTTAATGTGGATTTCGGCAGTTGTTTTGTGTTGTTTGTGTTGATAGTGAGAAAATAATTAATTGAAATTCTATAGGAGGAATTATTATGGGCAAAGAGAAATTTGTTAGAACGAAACCCCACGTAAATGTGGGAACTATCGGGCATGTCGACCACGGTAAAACCACTCTTACGGCAGCGATTTGCACCATACAGGCAAAAAAGTATGGCGGTGTGGCTAAAAAATACGATGAAATTGACGCGGCGCCGGAAGAAAAAGAAAGAGGAATTACGATTGCTACCGCTCACGTTGAGTATGAGACGGGAAATCGCCATTATGCGCACGTCGACTGTCCGGGACATGCGGACTACATTAAAAATATGGTTACCGGAGCGGCTCAGATGGACGGTGCGATTCTTGTCGTTTCGGCGGCGGACGGACCTATGCCTCAGACCAGAGAACACATTTTGCTCGCTCGTCAGGTAGGCGTTCCGAAAATTGTCGTATATCTAAATAAAATTGATATGGTCGACGACCAGGAACTTGTTGAACTTGTTGAAATGGAAGTCCGTGATTTGCTCACGAAATATGAGTTTGACGGGGACAATACTCCGATTATTCGCGGTTCCGCCCTTAAAGCGTTGGAAGATGCGGCAAAAGGTTCTGTTTCCGAACAAGGTTCCGAATCCATTCAAAAACTTATGGACGCGATTGATACTTATATTCCGCAGCCTGTACGTGAAATCGACAAACCTTTCCTTATGCCTGTAGAAGATGTGTTTTCTATTACGGGACGCGGAACGGTTGCAACCGGCAGAATTGAGCGCGGCGTGGTAAAAGTAAACGAGGCTGTAGAAATAGTTGGTATTAAAGATACTAGATCGTCCACGGTTACCGGAGTTGAAATGTTTCGTAAATTACTTGATCAGGGCGAAGCCGGCGATAATGTGGGCTGTCTGCTGAGAGGTGTTGACAAAGATCAGATTGAGCGCGGAATGGTTCTTGCGAAACCCGGCTCTATTACTCCTCATAAAAATTTCAAGGCGGAAGTTTATGTGTTGAGCAAAGACGAAGGCGGTCGTCATAAACCGTTTTTTAACGGTTATCGTCCGCAGTTCTATTTCAGAACGACTGACGTTACGGGCGACATAGAATTGGCTGCGGGAGTTGAAATGATTATGCCGGGAGATAATACGTCTTTTACGGTTAATTTGATTAATTCAATCGCTATGGAAAAAGGTCTTCGTTTCGCAATTCGTGAAGGCGGAAGAACAGTCGGCGCAGGCGCGGTTACCGATATTATTGCGTAAATAGGGGTTGTTTGTGAGCGATAAGATTAGAATAAGATTGAAATCCTATGACCATGCCGTTCTTGATAGTTCGGCTAAGGAAATCGCTAGGATAGCTATAGGAGCCGGCGCTCGCGTGTTGGGACCGATTCCGTTGCCGGTGGAAAGAGTCGTATATACCGTGCTTCGTTCTCCTCACGTGAATAAAAAATCGCGTGAGCAGTTTGAGACGCGGGTTCATAAACGGCTTGTTGATATTGTTGAATCGACATCTCAGACGGTGGAAGCGCTTATGAAGCTGGATCTGCCTGCCGGAGTTGTCGCTGAAATCAAGGTTTGATTTAAATAGAGTTGTGGTAAAATGTTTGGTTTAATGGGTAAAAAAATAGGTATGACGCGTATTTCAAACGCTGAAACGGGTTTGATTATACCGGTTACGGTAGTTCAAATAGGCAAGAATGTCGTTCTTCAGGTCAAAACGCCTGAAAATGACGGTTATTCCGCCGCACAAATCGGATTTGATGTTGTTGAAAAACGCGGAACGCCAACCGGCAAGGATGGGAAACCAGTATCGCTTGAATATCCGAAATCTAAAAGCGGAAAAACTATAGAGGCGCGTAAATATAAAGGCAGTCAGTCGAATTCCGAAGTATGTCATGCGTTGAAATATAAATCGGAACCCGTTCGTTATATAAAAGAGTTTGTTATAGAAGACGGTGAGAAAGTGGAGTCCGGGCAACTTTTAGGGGTTGAAAACTTTAAGGGAGTTCAGTTTGTTGATGTTACCGGGACTATAAAAGGGAGAGGGTTTGCCGGAACCGTTAAGCGTTATGGATTTCATTTGGGACGTCATACGCACGGTAATACAAATTATCGCGAAAGAGGATCGCTTGGCGCGGGAACTTTTCCGGCGCGAGTTTTCCCAGGTGTGAAGATGGCCGGACATTACGGTAATACGCGAAAGACAATTCGCGGTTGTGAAATTGTTGGAATAGACGAAGAAAATGGCGTTCTTTTTGTTAAGGGAGCGATACCCGGCAAGACGAATGGACTTGTTTTTGTCAAAAAAAATTTTGTGAAAGCATAATCGGACGGTAAAAAAATATGAAAGCAAAAGTTTATACAGCAGACGGCAGTGTTAATGGGACGGTTGAATTGCCGGCAAGTATTTTTGGCGTAGAACCGAACAATGCGCTTTTGCATACGGTTATAGTCGGGTATTTGGCAAACCGGAGACAGGGAACCGCTAAAACAAAAAGCCGTTCCGAAGTTAGCGGCGGCGGTAAAAAACCTTGGAAACAAAAAGGAACAGGACGAGCGCGTTCAGGTTCAAATACTTCGCCGGTTTGGACGCGAGGCGGTAAAGCGCACGGGGCTCAACCTAGAGATTACAGGCATAGTATTACTCGTAAAATGAGAAGAAAAGCGTTGTTGTGTGCATATTCGGTTCGCGCTTCTGAAGAAAGAATCGGGATAGTATCCGGACTTAATATTGAACAACCGAAAACAAAAATAGTCTCTGATTTGTTGAATAAAATCGGCGTTTTTGGAAATGGAAAAACGTACAATGGAAAAACTTTATTGATAATATCGCCGGATAACCGTAACATTTATCTGTCCGGACGTAATTTGAAAGACGTAGATGTTAAAATCGTTAACGATGTCAATGCGTATGACGTTGTTCGTGCGTCGAATATTATTTTTGCGGACGAAAATCTTATAAGTAAAATAGAGGAGATGGCTGCGTAATGAGTATTCATCATTTGATAATAATAGAACCTTTGATTACTGAAAGAAACAGCATTTTACAAACCGAAGGTAAGTTCGCGTTTAAAGTAGCCGTTAATGCTACGAAATCGGAAATTAAAGATGCGGTGGAAGAAATTTTTAAGGCAAAAAAAATAAAAGTTTTATCGGTTAATACTATGAACTATTCAGGTAAGAAAAAGCGGGTCGGACGTTATCTTGGCAGCCGTCCCGATTGGAAAAAAGCGATAGTAAAGATTGAAAACGGCAAAGATTTGGACCTTTTCAATGAGATATGATAATGAATTTAAATTTTTTAATGGTCAGACGTACGGGAAGAAAGAGGAATTGTAATGGCAATTAAAACTTACAAACCCACCACGCCAACGCTTAGATACAAATCAGTTGTTGTTCGCGAGCAGGTGACGACCGATAAGCCGTACAAACCCTTGTTGGTTGACAAAAAAAGTACGGGGGGACGTAATAGAGACGGGAGAATAACTACTCGTTTTCGCGGCGGCGGTCACAAAAGAAAATATCGTTTAGTCGATTTTAGACAAAATAAATTTGATGTCCCCGGTGTGGTGGAAACTATTGAGTACGATCCAAACAGAACTGCTAATATCGCATTGATAAAGTATGTTGATGGAGAGAGACGTTATATTTTGGCGACAGCGAATATGGCGGTCGGCAATGTAATCGTTACTAGTGAAAATGCGGAACCTACCGAAGGCAATCGTATTTTACTTAAAAATGTTCCGTTAGGTTATGACGTATGTAATCTTGAAATGAAAGCGGGTAAAGGCGGGCAAATAGCAAGAGGCGCCGGAGCTTTTGCAAAAGTTATTGCAAAAGACGGAAAATTTGTTCAACTCAAACTGCCGTCTTCGGAAATAAGAAATTTTCCGGATACGCTTTTTGCGACAATCGGGCAGATGAGTAATATTGAACATGCGAACGAAGTAATAGGTTCTGCCGGTCGTGTGCGCTGGAGAGGCCGCCGTCCGCATAACCGCGGCGTTTCGATGAACCCTGTCGATCACCCGATGGGAGGCGGTGAAGGTAAACATGCTGGAGGACATCCGAAGTCACCGTGGGGACAAAAAGCTAAAGGGCTTAAAACGCGTTCAAAGAAGTCTTTGTCTGATAAATACATTGTAAGCAGAAGAAAGAAATAGAGGTAAAATAATTTATGGCTCGTTCTATTAAAAAAGGCCCTTTTGTGGATAAGCATCTTTATAAAAAGATTGAAGATTTGAATAGCGCCGGAAAGAAGAATGTTGTGAAGACTTGGTCGCGCCGTTCTTTAATTATTCCGGATTTTGTCGGTCATACTTTTTCTGTTCATAATGGGAATAAATTTATTCCGGTTTATGTTTCGGAAAATATGGTAGGTCATAAACTTGGTGAATTTGCTCCGACACGCACGTTTCGCGGTCATGCCGGAGACAAAAAAGCATCGTCTAAATAGCGGGAATATAGAATTATGGTAGATAAAAAAGAAGAAAAAAGAATTCCTCAAGCCGGCGCGAAAGTTAAAAATATTCGTTCGTCCGCTCGCAAAGCGCGTCTCGTTGTTGACGAAGTGAGAGGAAAAAAAGTCGGCGAAGCGTTGGCTTTATTGAAATTTTCTATACACAAACACGTGTCTAGAGATGTCGAGAAACTTATTAAGTCGGCGTTGGCAAATCTTGAATATAAAAATTCAGATATTAATATTGAGCCGAAAGATGTTGTTGTTAAGGCGATTTGGGTTGATGAAGGCGCTACTCTTAAACGTTTCCAGCCGAAAGCGCAGGGGCGTGCCGGAAGAATTCTTAAACGCATGTGTCATATATCGGTAATTGTAGCGAGTAACGTTGAAAATAATTAGGAGGATAGCGGCTTGGGTCAAAAAGTAAACCCTATTGGTTTGAGATTAGGTATCACAAGAAAAAGTTATTCCAATTGGTATAGCGATGATAATGTTGCCGGGTGTGTTCGAGAAGATTCTCTTATTCGCGATTATCTTAAAAAACGTCTTGAGAAAGCGGGTATATCTTCCATATATATAGCGAGGAAGGCTCAGAAAGTTCTTGTCGAACTCAACGCTTCCAGACCCGGTATCGTTATAGGTAAAAAAGGCGAAGAAGTCGAAAAAGTTAAAAATGAACTAAAATATCTTACTAAAAAAGATGTTGAAGTTTCCGTTAAAGAGATTAAGAAACCGGAAATCGACGCTCAATTGGTTGCAAACAACATTGCTACTCAGATTGAAGGACGCGTTGCTTATAAAAGAGCGGTGAAAAAGGCTCTTTCTACCGCTATGCGCATGGATGCGGAAGGTATAAAAATTAAGGTAGGCGGACGTCTTAACGGCGCTGAAATAGCAAGACAAGAAGAGTTTAAAGAAGGGCGCACTCCTTTACATACGCTTCGCGCGGATATTGATTATGCAACGGCTACAGCGCATACTACATACGGCTGTATCGGTATAAAAGTGTGGATTTGCAAAGGTGAAAAATTGTCTTTAAAAGACGAAAGAGCATCTTTGGACGATAAGAAATAAAGTTGAAAGGAAAATATAAATGCTCTCACCTAAAAAAGTGAAATGGCGTAAGCCGCAAAAAGGGAGAACTAAAGGTAAAGCAGCCCGCGGTAATACTTTAGCGTTCGGTGATTGCGGAATTCAGGCGCTTGAACCTGGACGTATATCCAGTAGGCAAATTGAAGCGGCGCGTGTTGCTATGACTCGTAAAATTAAGAGAGGCGCAAAAGTTTGGATTCGCGTATTTCCTAATAAAGCGATAACGAAGAAGCCGGCGGAAACGCGTATGGGTAAAGGTAAAGGATCGCCGGAATTTTGGGCGGCGGTTATTCGTCCTGGAACCATTCTTTTTGAAATGGCCGGCGCTCCTGATAAGGTAATAGAGGAAGAGGCGATGCGTTTGGCTATGCACAAACTTCCGATTAAGGTAAGGTACATTGTAAATGAATTGGCAAAGGATTAATTTTCAATGAAAGCTAAAGAATTGAGAGAACTGGATAGAGACGGATTGACAAATAAGATTGAAGAACTTGAAGAACTTCATCTTAAATTTCGTTTCCAGAAAGTTACGGGACAATTGGAAAATCCGTCAAAATTGAGAACTACTCGCAGAGATATTGCCCGGGCGAAAACTATACTCAAAGAGAAAGGTTTTGATTAAAGGTGCAGGTTTATGGCTGAAGAAAGAAACAAAAGGAAAGTAAAAACCGGAATGGTTGTAAGCGATAAAGCGGACAAAACTATAACGGTCAGTGTTCAGCGTCAAGAAGTTCATCCTAAGTATGAGAAAATTATTCGTGTGAATAAAAAATATAAAGCGCATGATGAAAAAAATGAGTCTCACGTTGGGGACACGGTTCGTATTATGGAGACTCGTCCGCTTTCAAAAACAAAGCGCTGGCGTCTTGTAGAAATAATTGAAAAAGCGAAATAACGGTTAGGAGATGACGAATGATACAGATGGAAACTAAACTCAAAGTTGCGGATAATTCCGGCGCAAAAATCGTTAAGTGTGTGAAAGTGCTTGGCGGCTCCGGACGGGAATCTGCGTCTTTGGGAGATATTATAGTTGTGGCGGTTCAGGAAGCTGTTCCTGGTTCTAACGTAAAAAAAGGATCTGTTCAAAAAGCGGTAATTGTTCGTACTGCTAAAGAATACGGTCGTAGAGACGGTTCTTATATTCGATTCAGCGATAATGCGGCTGTGCTTATCAATGAAACCGGAGAGCCGAAAGGATCAAGAATTTTTGGTCCTATAGCGCGCGAGCTTAGGGATAAAGGTTTTATGCGTATTATTTCTTTGGCGCCAGAAGTGTTGTAGAGGAGCGGTTATGTCTTACAGAATTAGAAAAGATGATCTTGTTCAGGTGATTTGCGGCGACGAAAAGGGTCAAACCGGTAAAGTACTTGCTGTAAAACCCAAAGAAGACAGAGTTTTGGTCGAAGGGGTTAACATCGTAAAAAGGCACTCGAAAGCCGATGGGCGGCGTAATATTCAAGCCGGCATTATTGAAAAGGAAGCATATATTCATATATCGAATGTTATGATTGTAGATAAAAAAGTAAATAAACCGACGCGGATAGGAGTTTCTTTTCTTGCGGACGGTAAAAAAGTAAGAATGTCAAAGAAATCTAAGGAGCAGTTAGATTGAGTACTAAACCTAATATGCCGAGACTTCAAAAGAAGTATTTGGAAAAAATACTTCCCGTGTTGAAAGAGGAGTTGAAACTTGATAATGTTATGGCGATTCCCAAAATTGACAAGATTGTACTCAATATGGGCGTCGGAGAAGCGGTAGGTAATAAACGTTATTTGGAAGATGCCGTTTATACATTAACTATGGTTTCCGGGCAAAAGCCGGTCGTTACTAAGGCGAAAAAAGCGATTTCAAATTTTAAATTGCGAGAAGGATTGCCTATAGGATGCATGGTAACGCTTCGTGGGAAAAGGATGTATGAATTTCTAGACAGATTAATTTCCGTGACCCTTCCTAGAGTTAAAGATTTTAAGGGGATTTCCGGCAAAGCGTTTGACGGGAGAGGTAATTATAGTTTTGGTATTCAGGAGAATATTGTGTTTATGGAAGTAGATAGAGACAAGATTGCAAACATCTTGGGATTGCAAGTAACCATTTGCACAACCGCCGGTAGTAACGAGTCCGCTCGTGTTTTGTTGGAAAAATTCGGAATGCCGTTCCGTAAGTAATGAGGAGATACCTATATGGCAAAAAAATCAATGGTTGAGAAACAAAAGAAAACTCCGAAGTTTGATGTTCGTAAGTATAACAGATGTAGTCGGTGCGGTCGTCCTCGTGGATATATCAGACAATTTGGAATTTGTCGCATTTGTTTTAGAGAATTGGCAAGTCAAGGTATGATACCTGGCGTAGTTAAGTCAAGTTGGTAAGAGAAAATTAAGGAGAGTAGATATGATTACTGACCCAATTGCGGACATGTTTACGGTAATTCGTAATAGTGTTCGGGCTAAAAGGAAAATTGTTACGATACCTGCTTCAAACGTTAAAAAGAATATAACAAAACTTTTGTTTGAAAACGGCTATATTAGCAAATACGCTTTTGTTGACGACGGGTTGCAAGGTGAAATAAAGATTATTCTTAAATACGAAGGTAAAGATTCGGCTATTAGAGACATTCAAAGAATCAGCAAGCCAAGCCGCCGTGTTTATGCTCCTGCTACGGAGATCCCAAAAGTGTTGAACGGTATGGGAACTTGCATAGTTTCCACTTCTCAAGGTATTATGACTGATTTCCAGTGCCGCAAAAACGGCATCGGCGGTGAGTTGATCGGTAAAGTTTGGTAATATTCTAATTAAGGAGTTAAATTGTCTCGTCTTGGAAAAAAACCGATAACGCTTCCCGAAAAAGTGGAAGTTGCGGTAAACGGAAGAACAGTTGCCGCGAAAGGACCAAAAGGAACTTTATCAATGAAACTTTTGGACGGCTATTCGGTGAAAATTGAAAATAATGCGATAGTTGTTAAACCGGATAACGACGCAGAAGAGTACAGAGCGAAATGGGGTTTGCTTAGAGTTTTGATAAACAATATGGTTTTGGGAGTATCAAAAGGATATACCAAAGGACTTATTATTGAAGGAACCGGTTTCAGGTTCGCTTTGGAAGGCAATAATAAATTAACGATTACGGCTGGATATTCTCATTTGGTTCGTTATATTGCTCCTCAAGGTATTGCTTTCACGGCGGAAGGGCAGAACAAAGTATTTGTAAGCGGTATAGATAAACAACTTGTCGGGCAAGTTGCGGCGGAGATACGCGGGGTGAAAAAACCGGAACCTTATAAAGGCAAAGGTATTCGTTACGATAACGAAGTTATTGTTCGCAAAGTAGGTAAGAAAAGCGGTAAAAAATAAGGGGTAATTAAAATGCCGAAAATAAGTAGAGAAGAAATTCGTAAAACAAGAGCGTTTCATATTAGAAAGAAAATATTCGGAACTGCGGAGAGACCTCGTTTGAGTGTCTATCGTAGCAACAGTAATATTTTTGCGCAGATTATTGACGATGCGGCGCAAAAAACGCTATGTGCCGCGAGCAGTTATGAAAAAGACTTTGTAACCGCCGGAAAAAAGAAAGCCGATATTTCTCGCGAAGTTGGCGTTCTTTTGGCGAAAAAAGCAGTTGCAAAAGGAATTAAGTCGGTTGTCTTTGATAGAAACGGTTATCTTTACAGCGGCGCAAGGATTAAAAATTTTGCAGACGCTGCACGGGAAAACGGACTTGAATTTTAATTTAAGGAGATAAATTTGTCGAAAACGGAAAATGTTACTAATGCGGAAGGAACCGCTGAACTTAAAGACAGTTTGGTAGTTGTCAATCGTGTAGCAAAAGTGGTGAAAGGCGGACGCAGATTCGCTTTGAGCGCCTTAGTTGCCGTCGGTGATGAAAACGGGACGATAGGTTTGGGGATAGGTAAAGCCAATGAGTCGGCTGAAGCGATTCGTAAGGCAAAAGAAAACGCCAAGAAAAATCTTGTAAAAGTTAATCTTGTAAACGGTACTATTCCGCACGAGGTGAACGGAAAATTCGGCGCGGGAAAAATGTTTATGAAGCCGGCGGCGCCTGGAGCCGGAGTTATTGCCGGCGGCGCGGCTAGAATTGTTTTAGAACTGGCCGGAGTAAAGGATATATTGACAAAGTGTATCGGTTCGCGTAATGCTCATAACTCTGCAAAAGCGACTCTTGCCGGACTGAAAATGTTGAAAACTGTGGACGATATTAAACGACTTCGGTCTTAAATTTGAGAAGGTAATATATATATGGCGAAGTTGAAAATTACTCAGGTACGTTCTACAATAGGCAGGAATTTTAAGCAAGGTAGAACGATTGAAGCTTTGGGGCTTAAACGGCTTCACGACAGTGTTGTGAAAGACGATAAACCTGAAATTCGAGGGATGTTAAACAAAGTTGTTCATCTTGTGAAAGTTGAAGAGGTGAAAGGGTAAGAATGTTGAAACTTAATGATTTAAAACCGGCGAACGGCGCAACTCATCATAAACACAGAGTAGGACGAGGCAGCGGTAGCGGTTGGGGAGCGACTTCGGGGCGCGGTAATAACGGGGCGAAACAAAGAAGCGGTTATTCTCAAAAAGATTATTTTGAGGGCGGGCAGCTTCCTTTAATTCGTCGTCTTCCTAAAAGAGGTTTTACGAATATATTTAAAAAATATTATCAAGTTGTTAATATTTCCGATATTGAAGCGATTGCAAAAAACGGCGACATCGTTGATGTGGAATTTTTGTATTCTGCAGGAAGAATTCATAGCAAAGAAGAAATGGTAAAAGTTTTGGGAAACGGTGAAATTACGAAATCGGTAACGGTTAAAGTAGATGCATTTTCTACGTCTGCGGAAGATAAAATCGCGAAAGCAAATGGTAAAACAGAGGTGTTGAATCGTGCTTGATACGCTTAGAAATATGTTTAAAGTGCCGGAAATTCGTAAAAGGTTTATTTTTACTCTTTTCATTATAGTGATATATCGGTTCGGCGCTCAGATACCCGCTCCAGGAATTGATCCTATGCGGTTGCAGGAATATTTTGGTTCGTCAAAGAACGATTTCTTCGGTATGTTTGATATGTTTGCCGGCGGTGCTTTTACGAAAGCGTCTGTTTTTGCTTTAGGAATTATGCCGTATATTAGCGCATCAATTATAATACAAATGCTTGGGAGCGTTATTCCGTCTTTGCACAAGCTTCAAAAAGAAGGTGCGGAAGGACGCAAAAAAATTACACAATTTACAAGATACGGCACATTATTTTTAGCGGCGTTTCAGTCGATAAGCGTTGCTATTTTTTTGAAAAGTATTCAAACGGCGTCGGGACAGCACGTGACGCTTGATGTGTTAAGCGGATGGCAGTTTATGATTATTACAGTTATAAGTCTGACTACCGGTTGTATACTTGTGATGTGGCTTGGCGAGCAGATTACCAGTAAAGGAATAGGGAATGGAATGTCATTGCTTATACTTTTCGGGATTGTTGCGCGAATACCGCAAATGTTGTTTATGGAATATCAGTATTTGGTTCAAGGAACGCATACGCTATTCAGAGAATTGATGATTCTTTGTGTGGTTCTCGCTATGATTGCATTTATTGTTTACATTTATCAGGCTGTGCGCAAAATTCCTATCCAAACGCCTAAAAAGACAATCGGTTCGCGCGTGACGCAAGGGCAGAGTACGGTTATGCCGTTGAAAATAAATTCCGCCGGGGTTATTCCTATTATTTTTGCGTCTTCGATTATGATGCTTCCGTCTATGCTTACCGGAGTATTTCAAGACAGCGATTTGGCTAATCGTATAGGAAGGGCTTTTGTGCCTGGGGGAGTTGTGTATGCGACGTCATTTGCAATATTGATTATATTATTTACGTACTTTTATACGGCTATAATTTTTAATCCTATCGATATTTCGGAAAATCTTAAAAAATCGGGTGGATTTATTCCCGGGGTGAAACCCGGTAAAGATACGGCGGATTACATAGAAAACGTATTGAATTGTATAACTTTGCCGGGGTCGATATTTTTAGCGTTTATATCGGTCGCTCCGTTTGTGATGATGAGTAAAATGAACGTATCTTTCTTTTTCGGAGGGACGAGCGTTCTGATTGTTGTAGGAGTTGCACTTGATACTTTGCAGCAAATAGAGGCGAAATTGCAAAGTCACAATTATAGCGGATTTATGAAAAAAGGGCATCTTAGAGGAAGAATCGGATAAAGATGTCGAAACAGGATTTGATACAGGTAAAAGGAAAAGTTTTGGAAGCGCTTCCGAACGCTGTTTTCAAAGTGCAGCTTGAAAATAACGGGCATATTCTTGACGCTCATATTTCAGGCAAGGTCAGAATGCACTATGTGAAGATAATACCGGGCGATAAAGTGCTTGTAGAGCTTTCTCCTTATGACTTGTCGCGTGGAAGAATTTATTACAGAGAAAAGGATGAAAATCCTAACAATCCCGGTAATAGAAAAGACGGCGGTAAAAAGGGTTCGAATAAAAAATAAAAAGGAGTAATGCCTTGAAAGTTCAAGCATCAGTAAAAAAAGTTTGTGCAGCGTGTAAGGTTATAAAGAGAAAAGGAATAATTCGGATTATTTGCAGTAAAGACCAACGCCATAAACAGCGTCAGGGATAATTTTTTAGAAAAATAATAAAAGGAGAGTGAATAGTGGCTCGAGTGGCTGGTGTTGATATACCTGATAACAAACGTGCAGAAATAGCATTAACTTACATTTTGGGGATTGGTCGTCCTTCTGCACAGAAAATTTTGAGTAAGACCGGTGTCGATAGAAACGTTCGAATTAAGGATGTTTCGGAAGCGGATTTGGATAAGATTCGTGAAGTGATTGATGAAGAGTACGTAATTGAAGGAAACCTCAGAACGCAAGTACGTATGGACATAAAACGCCTCATGGATATTGGTTGTTACCGCGGTGAAAGACATAAACATAGTCTTCCGTGCCGCGGACAGAAGACAAAAACAAACGCCCGTACCCGTAAAGGTAAAAAGAAAACTGTTCCTAATAAGAAGAAATAACAGGAGAAATGTAATATGGTAAAAGGTTCTGCGAGCAATAACGCAAACAAAAAAATTAAAGCGCCGTTAGAGGGTATTGTTCATGTCCGTTCGACATTCAATAATACTATCGTAAATATATCAAATGTAAACGGCGATGTGATTTGTTGGGGAACTCCGGGTAAAAACGGATACAAAGGCTCAAGAAAAAGCACTCCGTTTGCGGCGCAGATCACTGCGGACGCCGTGGCGAAAACAGCCTATGAAGCCGGTATGCGTAAAGTTGAAGTACATATATGCGGAGCCGGAAACGGACGTGAAGGAGCGATTCGCGCTGTTGCCGCCGCAGGACTTAAAGTAACGGCTATTAAAGATTTTACGGCTGTTCCTCATAACGGGTGTCGTCCGCCTAAACGTCGTCGTATATAAATATTTATTAAAAAAATAAAAAATGGGAGAGCATAAATGAAATGGAAAACACTTTTAATGCCCAAAGGCGTTCAAGTAGAAAATCCCGATAATGTGCCTAATTACAGCAGAATTATAGTGGCGCCGCTTGAACGCGGATGGGGTGATACTTTGGGAAACAGTTTGAGAAGGGTAATGTTGTCTTCTCTGCAGGGGGCGGCCGTTACCGCTATAAAAATAGACGGTGCGTTGCACGAATATACTTCTTTAAAAGGCGTAAGCGAGGATGTCACCGATATTGTTCTTAATGTGAAAAAATTGAGAGTTAAGTTGATTTCGGACGAACCGGAGATCTTAACCCTGAATCTCAAGGGTAAAGGTGTCGTTAAGGCGTCGGATATTAACCAAAATCCGAATGTTTTAATTTTAAATCCGGATTTGAAAATCGCTACTATAAACGAAGAAGCGAATTCAAAAATAACTTTTTATATCGGCGACGGCATCGGTTATCGTTCATCGGAATTTAACAAAATCGACACAGGCGATGTCAGTGTAATTGCGGTAGATTCGATATTTTCTCCGGTAAAAATGGTAAATTATACCGTTGAACGCACTCGCGTTGCGCAAAGAGCGGAACTTGACAAATTGGTTTTTGATATTTGGACGGACGGTTCGCTTACTCCGGAAGAAGCGTTGAGTTATGCGGCGAAAATATTATTTGATCATCTTGACCAAATTATCAACGTTAAAGCGCAGTTTGAGTCGCTTGAAGAGGATATTATAGATGATAAGATAATGCGTTTACGCCATTTGCTTCGGCAGAGAATTGATGAGTTTGAACTTTCTGTTCGGGCGCAAAATTCTATGAAAATGGCTAATATTCAGACGCTTTCCGATTTGGTGCGTTATCAAGAATCTGAAGTTCTTAAATTGAAGAATTTCGGACGAAAGTCACTGATAGAAGTGAATAAAGTGCTGGCTAATCACGCATTGGCATTTGGGATGGATGTAGATAAAATTATGGGTAAAGAATAAAATTTAATTTGGTTTTATATAAAGGATTGACAAAATGCGTCATTTAAAATCAGGCAGGAAACTCAACAGAACCGCGAGTCATCGACGGGCGTTGTTTATAAATTTGTCGTTATCGCTTTTTGAGCACGAAAGAATTACTACGACATTGCCGAAAGCGTTGGAACTTCGCGGAGTTGTCGAACGGTTCATCACATACGGCAAAAAGGGCGATTTACATGGAATTCGTTTAATATCGCGTTCCATAAAGGACAAAGATATTATAATGAAAATCGTGAAAGATCTCGCGGTACAATATAAAGATCGTAACGGCGGTTATACTCGTGTTCTTAAATTAGGTCCTAGAAGAAGCGATAATTCGGAAATGGCTATCATCGAACTCGTTGACAGAATGGGAAAGAAAACCGTTGACGGCGCAGAATAAATAGATTTTGGCTTTTGGTAAAATAAAAAAGCGGCATTTTTCAATGTCGCTTTTTTATTTTACTTAAAAACTTTTTTAAGCGGTAACATCAATTTGTCCGCCCGCTCCGCCGAAATTAGGCGATTGCGGAATCGATTGAATTATTTGTTCAATTTGAGATGAAACCAAATCTTGTGTTTTTTTCAACATCGCGATATTTATCGCTCCCAATACCTGTCCGCCGGTATTAAGTGAAACTCCATCCATAATTTCCTCCATGAAAAGGTACGTCCTTATTCATATATCGGCATAAAAAACAGCAACTTGAATATTTTTAATACAGGAATTAAATTTACGGTTATAGGCATTGAATTGTTACTGTTTTGAGAAACATTTATTATTCCCATCTTCACTTGCCCGCAGCAGCCTGTCGTTTATCGCCATTCCTATACCTTTATTTTCTACTAAATGCGCCAAAATTACGTCGCAGCCGCTTTTGTCGATATTTCTAATTTCATTATATAGTTTTTGCGCTATTTCGTATAAATCTCCATCTTGATTTAGGTAGCCGATTTTTGTTCCTTTCGGGAAATCGTTTTCATTTTTGTATATATAAAGCGGAGTTTTAGGGGCGTAATGTCTCAAACTTCTACCCGGAGAAAAATCTTCTTTTCCATGGAAACCTGCAAATTTGACTTCTCCTATGACGCTCTCAATCCGCTCTAATCCGATTCCGCCGAAACGATAACAAACCGGCTTTTCGTTTACAAACGAAATTATCGTAGATTCTACGCCGACGCTGCAATTTCCTCCGTCCATTATCGCATCGATTTTGCCGTCCAAATCTTCTAAAACCTGCTTTGCGGACGTCGGCGAAGTATGCCCGAAAATATTGGCGGAAGGTGCGGCGATCGCCGTCTTTGATTTTCGTATTATTTCGCGCGTAATTTCATTATTCGGAATACGAATGCCGACGGAATCAAGCCCGGCTGTAACCAAATCGGGAACTTCTTTTTTCTTTTTAAGAATAATCGTAAGCGCTCCCGCCCAGCATTCTTTCGCAAGTTTTCGGGCAGGTTGCGGAACAAACTCGGCAAGCGAATAAATTTGTTCGAAATCGGCGATATGGACAATCAACGGGTCAAAAGACGGGCGATTTTTCGCTTCAAAAATTTTGGCGACGGCAGTCGGATTAAACGCGTCCGCTCCGAGTCCATAGACGGTTTCTGTAGGAATCGCTACTAATTTTCCGTTTCTAATAAAATTTGCCGCCTCATCAATTTGAGACGGCAAAAACAATTCGGTTTTCACGTTATTTTCCGATTCCAATTTTTTCAAGCAATTCTTTCGTTTCCTTTTCGGTTTCGTTTGTGATGCGAATAATGGCTTTGTATAAACCGGCGCCGATAATTCTTCCGTTTTTATTCTTACCGTTCCACGTCCAAATCAAAGTAATTCCGTCGTTTCCGATATCAAACTTTTCGTTGTCGATTATTTTGTTGCCTAATGGGTCTAAAACGGATATTCTGCCGGACAAAACCGATGTAGCGCCTCCGCCGGCTCTGTGTCCAAGCGGAGCCACAAGCACCGCCATATCTGTCGCTTTTTTATTGGGAAGAAATTTTTCGATAACCGGATTTTTATCGACTATGCCGTTTGTCGTATTAAATTTTCCTGACGACGTATTGTAAGGATTCGGATAAATTTTGATGTCGTAAGAATAATCGTATTTTCCTACCCTGATTTCTGCGTAAATCGTATTTGTGTCCCATTGATGTGAATTTCCTGCGTAATCGCTAAGGTCGAAACCTCCTTCAATTCTTATGGAATCCGGTTCTATACCGGCGCTTTTGCCTATCGGAAGCGTATCGCCGGCGTTGTAGTCTATAAGAAACATTCCGACGCTGTCGCCGCCATCCTTCGTACGCCAAATTTCGTTAAATTTAAACGAATATTTTGAGTGATTTCTTGACGGGCTGACCGCGCTAAACGCTTGTATTTCTATATTCGTAATGTTTTTAATAGGCTCGGAGAACCAAACATAAAGCGTATCGGTGATTTTTTTCACATTATCGCTTTGAACGTTCATCGGAGAAAAGCGCGCCATAGTGATAATCGGCGCAATGCTATCGTTAATATTTTCGCTTCCCGACGCAAGAATGCCAAGCGTATCTATAAGTCCGTTTTGAGGTTTTACTTTATGTTTGTATTCGATATGGATATTGTCGCTTTCATCGACGGATGTTTTTGCTAAAACCTTAGTCGTATCCTGCGACAGTGAAATTTCAAGCAAACGAGGGCTGACAACGTTTACATTATTCGCAGTAAACGGTTTGAAGTGACGATTTTGTGGAAGCAGAAGCCCTTTTTCCATAATTTCCGTAACATCCGATACATACCTCGGGTCAAGGTTTCCGTCCGGTCCGAAATCAAAGTCGATTTTTATCAAGTCAACGTAGCCGTTCGCAGGATTTGAAATGTCAAAATACGCGGCGCTATTGATTTTAAGTTCGGTATAGCGAAAATAATCGATTTTGATTCTTTGGTTGTCGCCGTTTGTCTGTTCGTTGCCGTTATCGTCTTTAACGCCCTTGTTTGCGGCGATCCAAATCGAATCGCCATAGACAAAATGACTGCCGTCGGTAACGACATAAACCGCTTCGTTTCCTCTGCGAGAGAACTCTTTTAATCCGTGAGCGCCGGAACGGTCTGCAAGAATCGGTGAATTGCCCGCGGACAAAATCGGTTCGCTGAATTTCACTCTCAAAGTGTCCTGTTTGCTGTCATACCTCTCATAATTTGCAGAAATTATTACGGGAGCGACCTTATCGGTTATAACTCCGTTAACTTCTTCGCCGCTTGCAAAAATTATATTGATTTCTCCTGTGCCGCTTCCTGCGGTCAACGTCCTGTCAATGAAATAAAAATGACTGTCGTCAACAGGATATGCCGTTTTGCTTGCCGTTTCGCCGGCAAATTCAATTTCTACGGAAGCGATCTGGTATGCGGTGTAAGCGCCTTCCTCTTCAGCGATTTTAAGCGTTACAAAAAGCGAATCTCCCGCGCCGTCCAAACGTCCGTTTTGATTGCCCCAGTTATCAAACATTTCCGCAGAAACAATTTCTGGCAGAAGAGACGACTTTGTATGGTCTATGATAGGTACCCGCCGATTTATTTCAAGCGGCGGATTTTCTTTTTCATCGGTAATAGGCGCCAAGTCGGGGCAAGTAACACCTATTACGGCAGGACAATACGAAAGACCATAAACCATTTTTACCCAAAAATAATCCAACTTCCCGTCGGTGGCGATTTGTCTGTTCTCAAACAAAAATATCAATATATTGTCGTTTTCTTCGTACGTTCTAACAGCGTAACATTCGTTAGATTCGTCATCACCGTTTTCGTTTGTTGCAAAAAGCAATTGAACGACATCTGCCGAGCCGTAATAAATTTCAGTGTTAATGACGCTTTCCGTAAATTCTACTTTAAGCGTATCGTATTCTCCCGAAGCGCCCGGATAGAAATCCGCGTTTTTTATCGCCGGTCCGCAGGAATCTGCGAGTGATATTGAATCCTTGATTTTAGCGCCTGTCGTATTTCCGACGTTGTCAAGCGAATCATATTCCATATACAGCCAGCCGTTGCCCGCACCGTCTTTAGAATTTAACATTTTTACAAACAAAGTATCTTTATTTACGCTGATTTCCCCGCTTGTCGCCGATTTATCTTTAATGCCGCCCCACGACCACGAATATTCGGCGTTTGTCAAATTTTTCAAATCGTTGCGAATAATTACCGCTTTAATCATATCGGGGTAACCGTCTCCCGTGGTATCGAAAACCGCCGCCCATTTCGGTTCGGGACGCTTAAATGTTTTTACAAAACTGATAGCGGATTTCTTTACTACCGAATTTCCGGCCGCGTCTTCCGCCATTATCCAAACGAAATTTCCGCTTTCATCTCCTCTGTCCTTAAATCCGTCCGCCATGCTTTTGGGTATTTCAAATCTGAAAGTATTGTTTTTTGCCGAAGCGTTCTCAACCATAACGGCGTTATTCCAAATCGCCCAATCATAGTCGATAGACCATTTAACTTGTTTGCAAAGGTTATCGTCGTTCATTTTAACTTCGACGACGCAAAATTCGTCGTCGGGAGTAATATTGAGCGTTACAACAGTGGGATATGTTTCATCTACTACGCCGCCGTCATCTTTTCCACATCCCGTACTGGAGTTTTGCGGAATAAGAGTTGACGCGTCTCCGTTTTGTTGAAAACGACGTTCATAGGGCAAGTCCGCCTTAACCGTTCTTATAGCGGAAAGAAAATCATAGCGATAACTTATGGTATTGGCGTCCGAAGTCGGCGCCTTGCCTTTAAGGATATTAAACGCGTCTGTCAAATTATTCCAGATTTTTTGCCGAATTGCGGTATAATCTTTCCCTGTAGTCTCCGGATCGTAATAGAACATAAGTATTCCGCCGTCGCCTTGTTTTGCTGCCGTACCTCCCGCTCCGAAAAACATTTCTCTTAAATAGTCAAGGGTAATTTTGAAATCTATAAGTTCGGAATTCGCTCCGCTTCCTTTTTCAAAATCTTTTGAAGCGTTAATCAATATCTGCGCTACGTTAATAATATCCGGGCGATAATTGTTGGCTCCCGTGTCGAACTTGTTACGTGCGTTCGGGTCGCATGCGATGTTATCTACATTATTATTATTCAATAAACTTTTTATAGCGCCGATTTGGCTCCATTGCCCTCTATTATACATAGCGACCATAGCGGCAAGTCCCATATACGGGTCGCCGCATTCCGCCGACTTTCCCAAGGCGTATTTCCAACAAATATCCGTCGCATAAGCCATAACGTCATAATTTATATATTGAACCAAAGCCGATACGAATAAACCGTTTATAGTTCGCGGTGAAGTTTGTCCGTTGTATGCTCCTACATAGTAATTTGCAAATTCTGTTATGCTGATACCGCTGCTTGTAACATCTCTCGCCGCCGAAAGTCTCGCTTCATATTTTGGGAAAAACTGCGAATACCCCAACGCTCTGTCCAACATGGTAGGACCTTCTACGTGCCAATTAGTATAGTTTCCAGAAGCGACTGCGTTTGCGTCCGTTGACCAGGGAGTTTGCGTGGTTCCGGAAAACGTTTCTTTCGTCCCCATCGCAAACATCCATTGAGCGTCCACTCTTAAAAATTCCTGTCCCATACCTAAAGCCATATAATACTGCGGCGCGTTGTCGCCTCTCATTGCGCTTACGTTAGTTCCGTTTACCGTAAACGATCCTTTGGGAATTGCAAAATGCAGTTGCGTTTGTCCTATATAAGTGTCCATAAATCCGCCGGAATATTTACCGCCGTTCGAACCTAATGAATCGTAATTCAAATATCTGTAATCCGCTCTGTAAAAGTCCGGATTTTCCATAATTTTCAGCAAACTGTCTATCGACGTGATAGGCGGATATTCCGCCGGCTCGTCGGGAATACCGGGTGCGCCGGTTTTCAGTAACAATTCGACTTCGCCTTTTGGAGCGAGTTTAGAGAAATCTTTATTAACCCATTTGTGTCCCCATGTAACCGGCGGTCCTGGTTTTAAGTTTGCCATATTGTCCGCCGGAGCGGTAGATTTATAGTAAAGTTCTTCAGGATTATGCTTTGAAATCATATAAGTCATCTGCCAATCGTCAACGCCGTCCCATTGCCCGCCGATCGTTTCATAACGAAATCCGCCCAAACGCCAGGATTGTTGTGTATTGTTGGTAAAAGTTGCGCTTGCTATTCCGTCTGTCTTTATCGAAACGCTTACGTCGGCAAACACCGTTTCGCCCCCCCCTCCCGCAAATGCGAGCAGGTAAACGGCGATTTTAACAATATTCGAAACTTTTTTTTCGCTTGTTTTCATAACAATTCTCCTTTTTTAGATTAACTGTCTAAGTAAATTATAACAAAGAACCGCGGGTTTTGCAGAAATAATTTGCAAACGGGGATTTTATCGTAAAAAATCAACAGGCAATACGTTTTACATAAATTATAATAATTAAACTTTAAAGGAAATGCTGGGAAATAATTAACGGTTCGGTATTTTTACGTTTGTAGAGTTATTGGTTGAAAAACAATCGCTTGTTATTTTAAGTTTGGCGGCAATACAAATAGTATTTTATCTTATTATAAAAACAGGAGGATTTATGTCTTTCAAAAAAATACCGTACGGGCTGTCAAATTTTGCCGATTTAATAAAACTCAATTATGCTTATGTTGACAAAACACGTTTTATAGAGTTTTTAGAAAACGAAAACAACCCTTATCAATTCTTTATTCGTCCACGCAGATTCGGTAAAAGTTTGTTCTTGACCGTATTGGAAAATTATTACGACTTAAACAGAAAGGATAAATTTGAAGATATATTCGGCAATCTTTATATCGGCGTCCGCCAAACACACGAACAGGGTAAATACGCCGTTATTCAATTTGATTTTTCAGGATTAAACACAGAGAGCCGCGATGAATTTAAGTTATCGTTTTCTAATAGAGTGCAAGAAACGGTAAGATTGTTTTTGGAAATATATAAAAATATTTTTCCAAATTGGGAAACTTTGTTAAACTCGTTAAACATTCAAAGACCGGGGCTCGGAGCGATAGATTTGATTTATACGGCTGCGGCGAATGCAAACGTCCCGATTTTTATAATAATAGACGAATACGACCATTTTGCAAATAATCTTATAGCTATGGGCAAAACTTACAAAGACGAGGTAAAAGCCGGAGGCATAGTTCGTACTTTCTATGAATCTTTAAAAACAGGAACAAAATCTGTTGTTAAAAGAATTTTTATAACCGGTATGAATCCAATGATGATAAATGACCTTACAAGCGGTTTTAATATGTCAACAGACTACAGTTTATATCCAAAATACAACGAAATGTTTGGTTTTACAAGAGAAGAAGTTGAATGGTTGATGCAAGAAACGGGCATTGATAAAAATTTGATAAAGATTGATATGGAATATTATTATAACGGCTATATGTTCAGCGGTAACGCCGAAAATAAAGTATATAACCCTCAAATGATTTTGTACCTTTTCAATCAAATTTCAATATCTGGCGAACAGCCGAAGCAGATAGTAGATACTAATCTGCGAACCGATTATGAACGATTGCGCCGTCTTGCGGAAAATGAAAACAACAGAAACAAATTACTGCGAATAACGCAAGACGGGGGAATACTCGGCGATATAGCGGAAAAATTTTCGTTAGATAAACTTGAAAGCGAAGAATATTTTATTTCTTTACTGTTTTATTTGGGAATGCTGACAAACGGCGGAACTGCCGAAGGACAAACTTATTTGAAAATACCTAACTATTCCATAAAAACGCTTTTTTGGGAATACCTCGTTTCTTACGTTCAAGATTTGGAAAAAAAGACGGTAAGCGCAAGCGAATTTATAAAAGTAACCGGAGATATGGCGTTTAAAGGTAATTTCAAATCTTATTTGGATTTTTTCACCGAAAATTATTTGAAACGACTTTCAAACAGAGATCTTATCGACTTTGACGAAAAATATATTAAAGCTATGCTGCTTGCCGCTTTGTTCACTAGTAAATTATACCTTCCGATTTCCGAATACGAAAACATAAACGGCTATACGGATATTTATTTGCAGAAACATCCAGCCGTTCCCGATATTAAATTCGAATATGTTTTCGAACTGAAATACGTTAAAGTTAAAGCGGCGAAAAAAGAAAAAGAAGCGGCGTTTGCCGAAGCGGCGAGTCAAATTGAAAAATATAAAAAAGATCCTCGTTTTGCAAATAGAAACGATATAAAATTCATTGCGATCGTCTTTAAGGGAAAAGGCGATTACGAGGTAAGAGAATTATAAATATTCTATTTTAACATATTTCCTCTTGACAAGACTTTGCAAACAAATATTATATTATCGCCGACAATTAATGAATGTTAACTAAACGAAAATTAGAAATTATGGCAACAATGAGCGGGACGGCAAAAGTAAAAGACATTATTTCTTCGCTTTTCAAAACGGCGCGGACGGTTTGCGCACATATGGCGGTTAAGTTAAATTCTGCATCTGACGTTGCCGATTCTTCATTAACGTTTACCCCCCCAACACGCCACCACCACCCCCCCCCCCACGCGCCATGCTCGGAG
>JAIRUI010000041.1 GCA_031254455.1 Chitinispirillales bacterium
GTTATAGATGCGGTTTCTTATGACGCAAAAACAAGAATTGTAAGCGTAACGTTTCCAAGCGGCGCAACTTATGAATATAACAACATAAGCCTTGAAATGTTAAAACAATGGGCTTATGCCGTTTCAATATTATAATACAATTGCGTAGCGTAAAACTTATGCAAATCGTCATAATAATCCGCCATCTTGTTACAACGGTATATCATACGGTAACCCAATACCCCGTAAACACACGTAGAAAAAGCGTTTGAACGCTTAATTTTTAGCTTATATAAATGAGATAACGATTTAGCAACCGCCGCCAATTCTTGATATTCCGTATCATCTATAATATAAAACTGTACGTAAAAACATTCCTATAAACATTTTTCTTTACTTTAGGCTAAATGAACATTTTGTAAAGTAACAAAACTCTGTTATTTCTTTTTTGTTTGGCTGTAAATAAACGCGGCATTATTTTTTATTTTGCAGTTTTTCGCTTGTTAAAGTATGACAATAAATGTATTTTACTTGTATTACGAAAAGAGAAATTATGAAATATTTTATCGCAATCGCCATAGGAATAATTGCCGCCGCCGCCGTATTTTTTACACAATACGGCGGTTCGATGGAATTGTTCGATTTGAGAGAAACATTTTTTGAATACGGTGTTTTTTCAAATGCCGGCACGCCTCGCGAAACGATAGATTCGCCGTTGCATGGACATATACACTTTTCCCGCACTGCGCCGTTTGACAGCAAAGAGCCGTATCAATATATGCTTTTTCACGCTAACGATTTGTTCAGAACAATCGATTTGGAGAAATATAAAAAATTGGAAATAGCCGTTTTACCCGAGCACGACAAGGATATAATGATTACGCTTTATATGTATGTTCCGGGTTTTTCCGGACCGACTATGGAAAGCAACCGCCCGTATTCTTTCATTATCAGATTAAGACCGAACCAATTCAAATATCAGGTGAAATTAAAAGATTTCGCTACGCCGAACTGGTGGTTTTATCTGCATAATGTGAGAGAAGAAACCTTGCCTAAAACCGATTGGCACAAAATGACGCATATTTGCGTCAACGATTACCCGTTTAATTCAGGAAGCAACGACGGCGAATGGATTGCCCCCATTACGGAAATTCGTTTTATAGACGACCCTTATCACAACATATGGGCGGCGATTTTTATCGGAATAGCTTCAATGTCGCTTTTTATGGGAATATTTGTAAAACTTAATTTTTTCGACAAAAAGAAAATGCGCTCGTCGGATAAAAAATCCGTCCCGTATTTGTCGCCCGCTTCGGATTTTGAAAAAATTCAAAGTGAAAAACTTATAAAGTTTATAAACGAAAATTACACCGATCCGAATTTGACGCTTAAAACTATTGAAAAAGAATTCGGACTTACCAAGTTTCAAGTTAATAACATTATGCAAAGATATTGCTCGACAAATTACCTGCGCTATATAAACAATTTGCAGACGAAATATGCGAAGGAACTGTTGCGTGACAAAGAAAATTCGATACAGAAAATAGCCAAAACCGTAGGCTATCCGCATGCAAATTCGTTTTCCAGAGCGTTCAAAAGAATTACCGGAAAGACTCCTGCGGAATTTAGAAAGAGTTTGGAAAAATAAGAAAGTTAACATCCGCCGTCCTAATTTAAGGAAAACGATGACTGTTTCATACTTTTTGGCGGCAGCGGGAGTGAATTGGCGTTATGTAAAAATTTGAAACGAAATTATATAAGTTGTGAACTTCACCCTGAATACTACCAAATGATCCTAGACCGTTTGAGTAACAAAAACGGTTTTATTAAAGATGAATACCGAATACAAAGTGTTGTCGGAAAAAGAAAAAACTACGACCAGCCGTCTCTATTTATGCAAGAAAATATTTGAAATTAGAGTAAATTACCACGCCATATTGTATTTTACCAAAAAAAAATAAATTAAAAAGAGGATTTTATGGCAGCTCAGATAGACCAGAAGTTAATAAGTCAAAACGTTCAAAACGAAATGGCAAAAAAACAGCAGGCGATTATAAGACAGTATCAAAAGCCGCTTTCAATGGGCAAAAATATGAAACTTTTACAGGACTTTTTAATGTCGCAAAAAACTGTCGGAAGCGCCGCATATTTGGAATTATCGCCGATTTTGCAGGAAATCGTATTAAAACTAAATTTATCGTCTATAGAAATTCTTGTAAAAAACGAAAAAAATCCGTTCAAAAAATTAAGGTACAAAATTGCAATCTTCGCGACCAAAAAAATGGCGTCTGCAAGAAAAGCGAAAGGACAATTAGATAAAGAAAAGGCAAGAAAAAAACAGACGAAAATCGAAGCGAAAAAGCAAAAAGATAAAAAAATCGTGAAGAAACCAAAAAACAAATAAAATTTTCAAAGGAGTTTTTGTGTCGGACGTAAAAAGAGTTGCGTTATTAACCGCGGGCGGATTGGCGCCTTGTTTGTCAAGCGCCGTAGGAGGTTTGATTGAAAGATACGCGGAAATCGCCCCACAAATTGATATTATCGCGTACACAGGCGGATACAAAGGACTTTTGCAGGGGAAATATATTCGCGTAACTCCCGAAATAAGAGAAAACGCTCGGTTTTTGCACGAACACGGCGGAAGTCCCATAGGAAACAGCCGCGTTAAACTTACAAACGTCAAAGACTGCGTAAAAAGAGGACTTGTTAAAGAAGGCGAAGACCCTTTGAAAGTCGCGGCTCAGCAGCTTACCAAAGACGGCGTTGACGTTTTGCATACCATCGGCGGCGACGACACGAACACGACCGCGGCGGATTTAGCCGCATATTTGGCGAAAAATAATTACAACCTTACGGTTGTAGGGCTTCCAAAAACAATAGACAACGATGTTTATCCCATTCGTCAGTCGCTTGGCGCTTGGACGGCGGCGCAATTCGGCGCACAATTTTTTAGAAATGTCGTAGCCGAACATTCCGCAAATCCGCGGATGCTTATAATTCACGAAGTTATGGGACGAAATTGCGGCTGGCTCACGGCTGAGACCGCATTGGAATATCGTAAACTTATCGCAAGCTCGAACTTTATTCCGCAAATCGGCTGTTCAATGGACGGGATTGACGTTCACGCTGTTTTTATTCCCGAAATGGAAATAAATATTGAAGCGGAAGCGGCGCGTTTGAATAAAATTATGGATAAAATCGACTGCGTGAATATTTTTATTTCCGAAGGCGCGGGCGTAGATTCGATTGTCAAACAAATAGAGGCGAGCGGACAGGAAGTCCAAAGAGACGCGTTCGGACACATAAAATTAGACGCGATAAATCCGGGTAAATGGTTTGGCGAACAGTTTTCAAAAATGCTCGACGCCGAAAAGGTTTTAGTGCAAAAGTCGGGATATTACGCGCGGGCGGCTGCGGCTAATGCACGCGATTTGTCTTTGATAAAAAGTTGCACGGATTTAGCCGTAGATTGCGCACTGCGCCGCGAAGGCGGAGTTATCGGACACGACGAAGATAAAAATAACGTTCTCCGCGCAATAGAGTTTGACAGAATCGCAGGCGGAAAGCCGTTTAATATCGACACCGCCTGGTTTGAGCGGCTGCTTAAAGATATAGGTCAAACGAAAGGTAAAAATATTGCAAAAAGCGGGCATTGATAAAACAACAATTTTCATAATCATTGTTGTTTTTGCGGCTTTTGCCATATTTTTCAAAATTCGACAGGGAATAGATGTAGATTCTTCCGTTCTGTCGCTTTTGTCTGCCGACAAATCCCAAAAAATTATTCAGGATTTGACGGACAACGCCGCCGACGAATTGTCGCGCAAAGCGTTTTTTTTGATTTTGGACGAAGACGAAGAAAATGCGATAATTTCTGCAAAAAAAATTATGGAATTATCGCAAGAATCGGAAATCTTCAGTGAAATTTCTTCAGGAACTTCAAAAGAAATCGAAAAGGAATATTTTAAGTGGTTTTTTGAGCGAAGATATTCGCTTTTGTCCGATAATATGCGGGAAATCGTCGAAGACGTAAATTCTTCTAAAAAATTTATAGAGTATTATAACGAAAAAATTTTCGCACCTTTGCCGGATTTTTACGGCGAAAATCTGAATCTTGATCCGATTATGCTTTTTATGGATAAAATGCTGGAACTGAACGGAAATTCGCAGTGGATTAGCGACGGCGATTTTTTGATTTTTCCGTCCGATACGACCGCAATTTTAATTAACGTGACACTCAAAGAAAGCAGTTTCTCGCCGAAAGTTCAAAATGATTTGGAAAGATTAATTTCGCTGATAGAGTCTTCTGTAACTTCCAATCTTTCGGTAACCGGCGTAGCCCGATACGCAAAAAAAGGTTTTGACGAAGGTAAAAGAGACGCGGGAATTATCGGCGCCGTTTCGTTTACGGCGGTCGTAATTTTACTCTTTTCGGTTTTTCGCAATATCTTAGTTATTTTTGCAGGACTTATACCTATTTTTTGCGGACTGATTTTCGCATTTTCGGCGCTTGTTTCGCTTTCGCCCGAAATAAACGGGATCGCGCTGTCTATGGGCGCATGTTTTGTGGGAATCGTAATAGACTATTCGCTGCATTATTTGACGCAAAATCAAACAGATCCGAAAAAACGGCTGAAAGCGATTTTCGGCGGAATAACTTTAAGCGTAATTTCGACAATCGCAGGGTTTTGCGCGTTTTTCATAACACCGGTTTTGGGACTTCGCCATATCGCGATTATGAGTGTTTTCGGACTTGCTGGTGCGTATTTAAGCGTAGTAATTTTGTTTCCCGATATTAAATTTGCAAATAAAAAACTTCCGTTTGAATTGCCCGAAAAGTCGATTTCGCAAATTCCTTTTTCGGTTTCGATTATAATAGCGATTCTGATAAGCGCAATTTCTATCCCCGGAATTTTGGGAGTAAAATATAACGACGGCGTGGAAAATTTTAGAAATCCCGCACCCGAACTTGAAGCGCAGGAAGCGATTTTGCGAAAATTTACGGGAAATACCGAAGCGAATAAATTTTTGGCGGTCGTCGGCAAAAACAACGACGATATGTTAAACGAATTGTCAAAAATTTCGATTCGACTCAATTCTCTGAAAAATAAAAGGAGTATAGAAAATTACCGCTCAATAGGACAATACTTGAACAGCGCCGAAAACGCCGATAAAAATCGTAAAAATCTGCTGAAAACTTTAACGCAAAACGACGGCGAAGTACTTAAATATTTGAAAGGAATCGGCTTCAAAGACGGCGTTTTGCAAAATCTAATCAACGAATTGTCGGCAAAGACATATAAAAAATCGGATTTTGACGAGTTCTTTAATTCACCTGTCTCAAAAAACTTCAAATCGACTTTTGTTTGCGGCGATTCTCTGTCTGCGGCGCTTGTTTTGCTTGACGACATAAGGGACGAAAGCGAAATAAAGTCGCTTGAAAACAAAACGAGCGTTTTTTATTTTAACCGAATCGACGAAATAACTTCGGTTTTACAAAACTACCGTAAAACGATGCTTAAAACGATTTTTATCGCCGCTTTGGTAATTTTTTCGTTTCTACTCGTATATTTTTGGATTTCAAACGGATTTTTATCGGCGGTTTCGGTTATAATTCCGCCGTTCTTGACGCTCGTTTCAACGCAGGCGATTTTGGGATATTTGGGCGTAGAACAAAATTTAATGCACTGCGTCGGGCAGTTACTGGTTTTGGGAATAGGCGTCGATTATTCTATTTTCAGAGCGAAAAGCGAAAATCGTTTGAACGAAACCGAACTTGCGGTTTTGCTTTCGTGTATTACCTCGTTTATGGCGTTTGGGCTTTTGTTTTTTGCAAAAACGCCTGCGCTTAAATCAATGGGCGAAATCGTTGCGCCCGGGATCGTTTTATCGTATTTGTTTTCGCTTTTGGTAAAAAGAAAAGGCTGATTATTCTATATATAGAAATAACAGAAACAATCGCTAACCGCATTGCCCTCTCTTTGCCCGCTTTATTTTCTTTATTCCCGATACTATCGCGCCGGCGCTAAACGGTATAAAAAAAGAACCGGCTATAATCTGTTTTATTCCCTTCTTTCTATTAAAACAATCGCCAGTCGAATAGTCGTTGTTTTTGACGATAGCGACAGTGTTATCCAAAGGAATTTCCGTTTTTTCTATCATTCTGAAATTTTTGTATCTTGCGGGATAACCGATAACCGTTATTTTTACGCCGCCCAATCCGTCGTATTCGTAAAAATATGTCGGTTCGACCATTAAATCCGCAATATCTTTATCCAATTTTCCGGAATTATATTTTATCAAAGCGTCTAACATCGCGACTTTTCCAATCTCGTTCAACTTATCTTTTCTGCCGGTCGCATTCCCGACTATTTTGTTTGGACTTACATCCAAATCCGCCGTTAAAGTCGGTTTTTCCCAATCCGTGTTCGCGTCGATTGTTTTCAGCGAATTGGTCATAGCGGCGCAACCTGACAACATAACGCCGATAAAAACCGCAGTTATAGACAAAAAACACCTTTTTAGATTATTCATAAAACCTCCTTAAATTTATATCGTATGGGATAAATGAAGTTCGGCGTCGATAAATATAATTTATTTGTTGCGGCGATATTAAAAAATCTTGAATTATTTGTTTTTTATTCGATTTGTATATAATTCATGCAAATCCGCAATATAAATATTAGATTTAATACGATATGAAGCATATCAAAACGGAAACGGTAATCCGTCGAACAAGGACATAAAAATGAAAATCGTAAACACTCTTATTTTACTAGTCGTATCCAACGTTTTTATGACTTTGGCTTGGTACGGACATCTGAAATTGCAGAATATGAAAATAATCGATAATTGGCCGCTCTACTGCGTCGTTTTGTTGTCTTGGGGAATCGCTCTGTTTGAATATTGTTTTCAAGTTCCCGCCAACAGAATCGGATTTCAAGGCAACGCGGGACCGTTTTCTCTGATGCAGTTGAAGGTAATTCAAGAAGTCGTTACCTTAGTCGTTTTTACGCTTTTTTCTTTGCTGGCTTTTGAAAACGAGAAATTGCAGTTAAACCATATCGCGGCGTTTGTATGTTTGGTTTTGGCGGTGTATTTTGTGTTTATGAAATAAGGCGGCGAAACAAAAAACTAAATATACGCTTTTCGACCATTACCGCCGCAGAATAAATTATATTTCGTAAACAGAAAAGTTTTTGGGATTGAAAGAGAGAGAAGACGGCGGTATAATATAAGTTGAGATAAACGAACAATTACCCATAGAGGAGGGAACAAATGGCTGAATTAGACAGAATCGTGGAGGTCAATATCAGCAGAGGATTTGCCGGTATCGACGCAAGAGATTTCGGTTTAGGACTTTTGATAGGAAGACGCGCCGATTTCAAAGAAGATACGCTTGACGCCGAGAAGACTGCGAACAGCGTTTTCACGTTGAGAAATCTTGACGATGCCAAACGGTATTTGGAGTAGGACAATCCGGGCAATAAAGTTGAGTCTTTGCGTTCTTACGAAAACAATGAACTGTATCAGTCGTTGAAAATATTTTTCGGTGCGCAAGGCAGACCGCCGAGAATTAAAATTTCGTTTGATTCGATAGACGGTAGTATTGAAAACAAAGATTTTACAAGTATAAGTAACGGTATATTTATCAAAAAATCGCTTTGGAACAATGGAGATGTTAAAGAATTTAATGAAACAGAGTGGACTTCGACAGAGCCGGAAGGGTTGGTTTTAAAGCAATTCGTGATAAAGCAGGACGGTAATGCGGCTCCATCTACAAATTTCTCAAATACTTACAATCGTGTAGCCGAAGACGACAACGAGTGGTATCATTTGATATTGACGCCTTCCGTTCGCGCAAACTGCGACGTTGACGATATCGCAAGCGTTATCAACGAGAAATTTTTTGACGATGTACATTTTTCTACGTTGAACGATAACTTGGAATTAAACATAATTGACGGCGAACTTGTCACCGGATCTACTCTTGCTAAATTACTTGACCCTAAATCCGCTTCTTCAAAAGCGGTCGGTACGGTTAAAAACTTGTTAGCGTTAAACAGAGACTTGGATTTAACTTCTTTGAAAATAATGTCCGGTAATCCGGTATTAATAAACGGAACGAAAGAAGGCGACGATAAAGAAGAATATATTCTTGGAATAACCAAGAACAAGCCAAGCGGAACATTGAAAATAGAGGATATTGAATTTGTTTCAGAAAGCGGAAAAATTGCGTATCCCGACCCTTATGTTAAGGGTGAATTAAAAATAAACGACGTACTCAAAAACTATGCGGCGATAGGCGTATTTATGGAATTGGCGGTTCGTGAAGGCGGAACGTATAATCCCTGTTACATGTCGCTTTCTCCGGCGTTTAATGCGGATAAATTATCGTCGAACAGAGTTAAGGACGTTATTGATAACAACGCGAATTGTTATCATACGCTCGCCGGTCGTACGGTATTTGAAAACGGACGTTGCACAGGGACTTACGTACTCGGCGCCCAGATAGGCGAGAATAATATGGGGGAATGGGTCGATACGGTAATATTTATCGACCTTATGAGAGCGAGATTGCAGGAAGCGATATTCGGCACTCTTAAAAGCGCGTCGGACGCAAAAAGCAAAATTCCTTTTACTCAGTCGGGAATAGACCTGCTACATTTTGCGGCGTCAACGCTGTTAAACGCTTGGGTGGCGGGCGGACAATTGCAGTCGTGGAGTTCGGATAACACGCCGGCTTCTCAAATAACGCCGGAGCAAAGAGCCGGCAGAAGATTTGAAGGTCTGCGCTATAACTGTAAACTTGCCGGCGCGATAAACACGGTAGTAATAAACGTAAATTTGGAGGATTAAAATATGGCGGCGTCATTACCAAAAAACAAAGGGCTTTACTCATTCGACCCTTCGCAGGTTTCCGTAATAATCGGCGGCGTAGAAATGAGCGGGTTTTCTGACGGAACTTTTATCGAAGTTTCGCTTGACGGAGACGACTGGGAATTGATAAGCGGCGCCGACGGAGACGTCGTTCGCGCTAAAAAACAGAATCGCGTATCGACGCTGTCTTTAACGCTTCTTCAATCCTCGCATTGCAACGATATTCTTTCGGCTTGGCGTATAATCGACAAAACGACATTGTCGGGCGCCGTGGCGATTTTGATTCGGGATAAAAGCGGACGCACCGTAATAAGCGCGGCTTTTTCGTTTGTTTTGCAGCCTCCGACTGTCAGTTTTTCGGACGGCGTCGAACGGCGGACATGGAATATCGCCATGATTGACGCGTCCCTTTCGGCGGCGGCGTTTTTTGTCGGCGGAAATATCAAAAATACTACTACCGGAGGAAGCGGTCAAGAAACGGTATCGCCCGAAAATATTCCAGCGCTGCATAATTTATTCGGCGGTGAAACGCCTGCGGAAATTAACGCGGACACGACTAAGACGATAGCCGATTTATTGACGATGCTGGGCGGAAGCGTTTCGGAAACTAACATTTGATTTGTAACGTAAGGAGCGATTATGAGCGGAATGCAAACTCAGAGCAGGGTTATAGACGGGAAACAGGTCAGTATTACGCCTCTTCCTTTCACTCAATCCATAAGATTTAAATTTTCTCTCTTGAAAATACTCGGAGGAAACGCGACGGAATTAGGAAAAGGATTTGAAAATTATTTAACCGATTCTTTTGTCGGAATTGGACAAATGCTTGAAAGCGTATTAAAAAACGTCAATGCGGAAGTTTTGGACGCCTTGTTGCAGGTTTGGCTGCAGAATGTCAAAATAGACGGCAAAGAGATGAACGACGAAGGTCAAAAAACGTTGATGTTTTCCGGCAATATGACGTTTTTGTACAAAGTCTGCGCCGCCGTTTTGGAGGTAAATTACAGCGATGTTTTTCAGGCGCTTCGGGACAGGTTTCTCAAACAACCGACTCCCGAAGAGAAGCGATAATAAAAAAAATCTCGCAGGTCTTTCGGCGTTTGAGCGAGAACTTCTTACAGGCGTCAGTTTAATGCGTCAAAAAGTGGTTTCTTGGACCGAATTAGACACGATTCTTTCTTACAAAGACGTGCGGGAAATTTCAAAACTCAACGACGTCGTGATGAAAATTGAAAACGAATTGACGCAATACGAAATAAATAACGTTAAAGACAGGACGGGAAACGGTGCGATTTGATAAAGAACTGTTCGTATCTCAAATAAAAAACGTTAAAGCGAATTTTGACGTTCTGAGAAACAAATTGAAAGAAACGCTTTCGATACCCGTTCAAGCCGACTTTGTCGGCGGCGTTCAAAGAGAATTACTGACAAACGCCCAAATACTGAGAAACGAATTGGATAATTTACGACAGAATTTGACCGTTACGAATCTGCACAATCGTCCCGCTTCTTCGGCGAAAAAAGCGGCGAAAGCGATTGATTATCTGAAGGAGAATATCGTAATTCGCAGGTTATCGCAAACGATTAACAAAAACGTTTCGGAGGCTAAATTCACCGCAGACGTCGGCAAAAAGGACGAAAGAGACGTTGAAATGTTGCAAACCCTGAAACAAACCGATTTCGGCGCCGCAAAACAGGAGATTTATAACAAAACCGATAAACGGCGTTTTTCGTTTGAACGGAATATTATAAACCTTAAGCGAAATATTACAAAAAACGCAAAATCGTCGTCGTTTTTATCTTTTTTGAGAACCGCGCCCGACGAATACGGCTCAAGCGGTTTTATCGGTATAGGAGCGGCGCAAACGGGAATTCTTCTCGCGATAAATCATATCACGGAAAAAAATAACGAAACCGTACAAAAAATAGAAGAAAAATATCAAAACAAGCAGTCGGAAAAATACACGGAACTAGTCGGCGGGCAAAAGCGCGACAAGAATCAATTTCAAATAAAAAACGACATTAGAGTCAATATAGACGGCGAACTTCGCAATGCCGTAATACAGACAAAAAGGGCGGGTAATTGATGTTTGAAGCGTTAAAATCGGCGGCTTCGGCGGCGGCGAATTCCGTAAGCAAAAAAACCATAGCCGGCGGAAACGACAATATTTCTCTAAATAAAATTTCCCGCGACGTAAAAACGCAGAAACAACGCACGACTTATTCGTATTTGCACGGCGTTAAAGATTTATTTCAATATCCCGCGCTGGGTTATGCGGAATCGTCCGAATACGAAATACACGCTTTGCGCAAAAAATACGGAGATAAATATTGGATTTCTATGCCGAATATGATGTTTTTTCCGTTAATCGCAGACGAAGAGCATACTTTTGAAGCGCAAATTCCGCAATATCCCGTATCTCAAAATTATAATATCGCCGATAACGTAAACATACTTCCGAAAGTTTTTCACGGAACGCTTATACTGACCGCTACGCCTATGGCCAAACCCAATTATCGATTGGAACAGACGCCCGAAACTCTTTTTGACGGTTTAATCGACGCCGATCCCGAAAAGATAGACGGTAAAAGAGCGCGAAGACAAACGGAACGCGAAAGTAAAAAATTGGTGAAAGCGATAAACGATTCTTCGGGCAAAACCCGCGGACAACGGCAAGCGGCGAATCGGGCGAATACGGAAACGATATTATACCACCATAAAATATTTGACAATCCTTACCAACAATACGAACAGTTAAAAATATTTTTCAAAAATAAAATACCCGTATTTTTCATAAGCAGTTTTGAAAATTATACCGATATGTTGATTGAGAGAATGTATATAAACAGAAATTTTTCCAACGCGGGCAGAATCGAAGTAGATATTACGCTGCGAGAAGTAAGATTTGCAAAAAATCCCGAAATGTATTCCCTGCAGTCGCCGCAGGTAAGCATAGCGAAAGGAACGACAAAGAAAACGCAACTTGTTCCCGCGATTCCGTGTAAAGACGGAGCCAGTCTGCCCAACATAAAAAATATCGGTCCGCCGTCGATGGCGGATATAACGGGGATGATAGATATTTCGAGTATTTCCGGGATGGCGGGTACGATGGACATATCGGGAATTTCGGGTATGATAGACACGGAATCGATAAAAACGTCCGTTCTTGAAAAAGCGGGACAGGTAAAAGAATTTCTTAATAACGATAATATAAAAGACGCTATGGATATAAAACTTGATCCGTCGGATATTATAAACTTAAAAGATTTGGCCGGTCAAAATCTGTCTGCGGTAAGCAAGATAATAGACGAATGGAATCAAAATCTCGCCGCGGTAAAAAAACAGGGACTGCCGGCGCAACTTACGGATTTGTGGTCTAATCGACAGATGTGCGAAATATACGGAAAGATGGGAACGGTTATCGGCGAAAACGATTTGCTCGACGGAGGGTTCAATATATTATGATACAAAATCCCATAACGCTGTCGCTGTCGAGCGAAGAAGAATCGCTGTCGAATATAGAATTCGTTTTAACTATGAACGAACACGAATATACGTTTTTGATTCAGAGGAATCCGTTCGATAATTCTTTTAACGACGCCTTTAACAATCTGACTTTCGATTCTTTCAACGATTCGGCTTACGGACATCTCAAAAAACTTGTTTACGGCGACGGAACTTACGGCGTTTATCCCTATAAAAACGAATACAGCGGCAACGGCGGAGGAGGAGACGATGAAGAAGAAGAAGAGATAGACGTATCTAAGAAATCCAGACATACGTACTATATGACGGTTCTTTTTGACGACGAAACCGTACTTGCGACGGGAATATTGATTACACAGTATAATAATCTTCTTGCGGGTGAAATTATCGGCGGCTGGGAAATGTATGCGGCGCACAAAACCGACCCGGATAAAAACAGACCGGTGGATACGGAATTTTTTAACGAATGGAATATAATTTATGGCGTATCAATTTGACAGAGACTATTTATGCGCGTTTGCCGCGTTTGCCGACGCCGCCGATACGACTTTAGAATATCAGGAGAAGAACACGGTCGTTTCTTCGCGGCGCGCCCAAGCGCAAAACGAAAAAGTTTGGAGCAAAGACGTTTATCAAAAAGAACGCCGTCTCGAATATAAAGCGATAGATAATTATTTTGACGAATGTATAACGCCGCCTTTTCATTTTGAATTTGACTTTACTTACGACATAAACAATCCTTGCGGCGCGGGAAACATAACCGCCGCAAACGTGGACGATTTCGGATTTAACAAAAATTTTGCGAATCAAATTCTTACTCTGTTTGCGGGATATAAAGACAGGGAATTGGGACTTATCGGGCATCATCAGGTAGTTTCGCGTCAAACAAGACGGGAGGGTGCGGACACGCTCACAGTCTTTCAAACGCAGGTTTTGCCGGCGATCGACAGAAAACAAAATATCGACTGGCATTGCCCCGCCGGCGCAAACTTTTTGAAGAATATCGTTCAATTATGCGAGCGGTTCGATATAGAAGCCGGACATTCCGTCGAACAGTTATACGAGGCGTTATCAAACGGAAAAGAAGCCGAAACGGAGGCGAAGAAAGAGTATAGCGCCAGCGGGACTTTTGTGCAGATTATGGACGATTTATGTGAAAAACTGCAGACAAAATGGTTGTTTGCGCCGGCTGACGACCCGAAAAATCCAAACAGAAGAGTAGAAATATTCACCGTCGACGCGAACGGTTTCTGCTTTCCGTTTTCTACCGGCGGAATATCGCAGATGCGTATTTCTCAGGAAAGCGGATTGACAAAATTTCCGACGCCGGACGTGAAAGTGATTTATGACGGAAATTCGCCCGTAGTCGAATATAGCGGCGAAACGCTTTTGAATCCTCTTATTAAAGTAGGGACGCGGCTGATTATCGAGGACGTACAAGGCAAAAAATCGACTGCGGACATGTATGTTTCCAAAGTGCGGCATCAGGGAAGTTTTTACGGCGATTTTTGGTGTACGACTTTTAGCGGGCGTCCCGCGCAGGACTAAGGAGAAACGATGAGAGAGGTTTTCGACAATTTGATGAAATCCGTTTACACCGCGATGCCGGCGACGGTTTTAAACGTGCACAAGGGCGGTATGTTTGCGGACGTAATGCCCGTTATCGACGAGAATAACCAGCGGATAAACGAGGTTCCTTTGGTATTTCCTCAATCAAAAAGGTACGGCTTTCGTTTTCGCGTAGAAAAAGACGACGAAGTGCTGTTGATTACCAGTAAATACCCGCTTGATAATTTTTTTACGCGGAAAGAAGAACGGCGCGTTCAGACGGGACTCGGAAAACAGTTTCAATACGGCGAATGTTTCGCCGTTCCCTGCATAAATATGTTCGCGCAGGATTTGCCTCAAGACGTTCAATGTGAGATAATATCCGAAAAATCGTCGATTTTAATGACCGACGGCAAGTTAAAAATAGACGCGGACTGTCCAATGGAAATAACCGTAACAAAGGATATAGATATCACTTCGACGGCGAATGTAAATATCGAGGCGGCAAAAGACGCTTCTATAAAATCCGCGGGAAGCGTAAATATCGAAGCGGCGAATACCGCCGCGATAAAATCCGCCGTAACGCTGGATATTACCGCGCCGATAGTCAACATCGCCACGCCGACTTTAACGGTTTCGGGAGCGATTACCGCGGCGAGCGTCGCGACTCCGACAGGAAAATTATAGGAGGAAACATGCAGTTATTATTAGACATGGACGTTGGAACCGAGTGGGATTTGGCATTGCGCCCAAACGAGCATGGGAAGTATAATTTCGTCTGGCAGGACGAGCCCGAGATAGATTTGAGACAGAGAATAAAGTATTATCTTCGTACGTATCGCGGCGAATATCCCATTCGAGAAGAATTGGGTCTGCCTTATTTTGAACAGTTTTTTCGCAAAGGCGTAGAGCCGGCGGCGATTGAAAATACTATCACGCAGTATATCGCCGACAGGCTTTATCAGGATACGGCGTATCAAGTTCAAGAAATCGAATGTAAAGTAATGAATTACAATCCGGCGAAGCGCGTCCTTGAATTATTTTTATTTCTGAAAACCGACATAACGGAGGTGACGATAAATGAAATTTTTTGACAGAAATCTCGGGCTTACCAAAGCCGGTTTGGAAATTCCTTCTATGGAAGAGATTATCCGACAAAATTACAAATACCTTGAAGAAAAAACCGGAAAACAGATAGACAGGGCAAGCGACGGTCCGATAGGACAGTTATTTGAGATTTCGGCGAAATTTTGGCTTGATACGTGGAAACAACTGCAGGTGTTCGTAGGATTGTTCGCTTATCCGCGGGGGATATTCGCCGACTGGTTTGCAGGCTATACCGGGTTCAAACGGCTTCCCGCGATAAACGCTTCCGCTATATTGGACGTGTACGGAAAAATAGGAGCGGATTCGCAGTTATCCAATCTTCCCGAGTTTAACGATATAAACGGTAAATCCTGGACGCGCAAAATCGTAAAAGACGGTTTGGGCGTGGACATGGAGTCCCGCGGCGGCACGATACAATTCCCCCGCGAAAACATTACTTCCTTTCTTATAAACTGGGGCGAATTCGACGCTGAGAAAGGAGGGACTTTCACCGTGACGAATCATCGAACGAACGTCCCTTATTCTATGATATCGGCGTATGAAGACGACGACAGGGCGACGCTGCAAAACAGGTTCGACACCGTTCTGAACAAATTTAGTATCGTTAAAAATTTTAACGACAACGAAAATTTCTGGCTTTGCAAAATGCCTTTCGGAGAGATGTGCGGCATCGACGATACGAATATGGGAACTTTTGCGGATATGGTCGCGACGCCGTATCAGGTTTATGTGGAAAATAAAGATTATAAGAGCGGAGAAATACTGCCGGCTCACAGCATAAATTCGCTTGCGAGTAAAGCCACAAATTTATTTACCTGTACAAATCCGACCGCGATGTTTAGGGCGCGGGGCGGCGAAACGGATTTGGAATTATTTCGCAGGATGCGATATTCCCGCCGCATGTACGGCGGATGTTCCGCGGTCGCGCTGGAACAAAGATTGGCGCAGGAAGTCCCGGGAGTATCGTTTTGCAGGATTATGGAAAACGCGGCGGGCGCTCCCAAAGAAATCAGAGCCGGAGTGTTTATGCCGCCAAAGTCCATAATGCCGCTTATAGAGGGCGGAAGTCAAGTCGGGATTGCAAATTTTTTATTCAAATACGTACCGTCGAATTGTACGGTATTCGGCGTCGATTTTCAAAGAACGAGAACTGTGCAGGATCCGATAACCAAAGAGTACGTTATAGATCAGGCTATAGGCTGGAACAGCCCCAAACCCAGACATATCGAAGTAAAGATTACGATTTTGGATTATCACAAAGACAATCCTTTTCCGGTAGGCGGCGAAAATCGTATCAAAGAAGAAATTCTTAACTGGGCGTACGGACGCTACGGCATAGGAGAAGATTTTATTTTGAAAGACCTTTACACGCCGATAAACAAGGTTATAGGAACCGCAAGGGTGCTTATCGAGCAAAGAAACGCGGGCGAAGATTCAAATTGGAAAACGTCGTTATCCCAAAGAGATTATACGGACAACGACGTTCGTTTGATAGACGAGTACGTTCATCTTAACGATATTCAGGTGAGTTAAATTATGACGATAATCGAAATACCGCTTAAATACGGCGACGAAGAATACGGCGGCGAAATCGACGGAATTCCGGTTTGGAATTACAAAAACGAGGGGACGAAATACATAGTTATTCCTCCGATAAAACCTGTAAAACCGGATCCCGATTTGATAGAAGGTTTGGAAGACGAAGTCGAGATGTGGCTGATAGACCAGTACAGAGAGGATTTTCTGAATGGCTAAAAACCTGAAGGCCCTGCTTAAAATATTTACTTTACAGCGTCACGACGTTCTTGAGGCTCAGAACGGTATTTTATACGCTTTGAACAACGAAGTTTCAAGAACTTCAAAAACTCCGGTCAACGCTCGAGAAGAAGCGCGTAAAATTCGCAATTATATAATCGGCGGCGACGCGGCGGGTTTGGAAGACATAGAAATTGAAATTTTACAGAAACTCGCTCTTTCCTGGGGAAATATCGAGCAGTCGATTACCGCGATAAAATTGTTTTTGCGGCAGTATAAAAACGCGCCGTATCCGTCCGATATAGGATTTGAAATACTTGAAATTCGCAGAGCCGAGGCGCTGGTAAAAACCCGATACAAAAACGATAAAGACTCAAATTTCAAAGAATTTCCTGCGGATAACGATTTACACATATTTTTGGACAAAGAGTATTACGACGTGTTAAGCGGAAACGAATTAATCGATAAATGGTTAAGAAGGACGGGCGATTATAAAGATTTTGAGGAGCGGGACAGAGATTTAATTCAGATAATTATAAATTCGTATAACAATCCTGAAAATATAAAATTGACGACATATAACGTTACGGATTTTGTCGGTAATATCGATATGAAAACGATTATCGACGCGGCGTTTTTTGGCGGCGGCGACGAAAAGATCGGTAAATCCCGTCTTGTATCGTTGCTTAATTCGGTCGAAGAGAATAAACGCAGAACGATTACGCAGAATTTGGTAAATAAAATTGCAGAGTTTGTCCCGGCGACGGTCGATACGATTTATTATTTGAATTTGGTAGAATTGATAACAAAAACGATTACGATTAAGATTTACGGCGATGGGAAAGGAACGGGAAACGTTAGAAATTTTGTTTACGGCGACGGCTTCTACGGCGTTCACCCGTATAAAAACGAATGGAGTGAAGAAGACAAAGACGAGTGGGAAGGAGAATACGAAGAAATTGAAGTTATTCGTCCGAATAATATTTGGTATGTCGATTTTTCGTTTTCGACTAATTATTGGAAATATGAGGACGGCGGCTGGAAAAAATTTTATGACGAAAGCGGAGATTATTTAGAAAAAAAGGGATGGAATTTAATAGAAAGATTCGGAAAATGGAAAAGTACCAGATTTGATTCGCCAAACTTGCCAAGCGAAGAAGAATTTAATAGATATAGTTTTGCAGAGCCGAGTACATATTCAAAACAAGTTTATGCTTATGACGATACAACAATAATTAACGATAGCAGTAACGGTAACGATGGCAACGAAAACGGCGGACACCCGCCTGCAACGCAAAAAGATAATTTTAGAACTATAGAAGAAACAATAGATATTATTATTGCAAAAGGTTGGACACCCATCCCTTCTGGTTTTTACACACCTTTAATACGAAGTTTTTTACTTTCATATAACAATCCTAATGACGTTCCTATATTGCAAGAGAACATATCGGATTTCTTTGATACTACTACTTTTTTTAATAGATTTTTAATATCTCCGATTAACGGCGGCGCAGGAGTGGTTGGTAATCCTGGAACGACATTATCAAGAATGATTACGATTATGAGAGTTTATACAAGATGGGAATAATGATATGGCAACTATAACATTTAATAGTAATGGCGGGAGTGCAGTAGATTCGATTACTGCTGATGCAGGAGCAATGATAACACTTCCTCTTACAAAACGAAGCGGATTTTTTGATAATGGTTGGTTGAAAACTCCTATAATAACAGTTGAACAATTGTTAAATTTATCGGAAGAAGAAGTTGACGCAAAATTTGTAGGAAATCCTGACGACACATTTACATTAAATGAAAACCTTAATGTTTTTATGTTATGGGTAGAAGGAAATATTATAACATTTAATAGTAATGGAGGAAGTGCAATAGATCAAATACAAACTACACGGTACGATGAAATTATAACTTTACCAAATTCTACAAAAGACAGTTATGCTTTGAATGGCTGGTATTCTGCGTTAACGGGTGGAACTAGAATTGGTGGAGCAAATGAAGTTATTAATAATCCGAATTCTACTATAACTTGGTATGCTCAATGGATGGAATTACCATCGTCGGAAGTAAATTTCAAAGGGAATGACGGAGTTCCAGAATCTCAAATAAAAAGAGGAGAAATAGGTTCAAAAATATCTGCTGATATTACACCGTTAAAACAAAATAAGTTGTTTAGATTTTGGAGCAGTGATTCGAAAGGAACGGATAACCTGGGAACTGCTGTTGAAGTATTATCGCAAAACAGGTCTGTTTTTGCACAATTTAAACGAGATTGGAAATTTTTCTTTTTTAGCGAAACCGATGAAGAAGGGAATAAAACTTATATCGCCGAAAGATTTCAAACGAAAGGCGTTAAAAACAAATTTTATAAAATTTTACGAGATACGCCGGACGAGCTTAAGAAATTTAGTATCTTATATAAAATTTTAGAGCGGAAAGGAAAAAGTTATGCAGACAATTAAATTAAAAAATATTCTGAATCAAGAAGATAAGGAATATTTTAGTGAAATCTGCGTTCATCTCGGTTACGATAATCAAGAAGTTTCTTCCTTTCTCCCCGCCAATTTGCGTTGCAGGATGTTATTTGATTGCTTAGTTGATTTTCGGAAAAAAAACGAAGACGGAAGTGAAGGGCCATGGGAAAGAGGACAGGAAAATATCAGTATAGTAATACCTTCCGCTTCGGAAATGATAGATTTGATCCTTGGAAGAACAGACGAAGCGTATCCGTCCAATTTAACGGTTTCCGTAGATTTGTGGAAATCGTTGCTTTATTATTGTCAGGTGTTTTTGGGCGTAATGAAAAATTCTCCCATTCAATTTTCTTTGAGCAACGCGGATTCTGCAAGCAAAAACTTTGACAGATTTGAAGAATATTTGAATTGGATAGTATCGGGCGGCGATGACGATAAGGGAGAACGGGGAATGGCGGTTATTTCCACTCACTTAAATTCGACCGACGTGTATCA
>JAIRUI010000042.1 GCA_031254455.1 Chitinispirillales bacterium
TCTACTCCAAAACACATCTTACTTTATGAAGCGTTTGGTTGGGCGCCGCCGGTTTTTGCGCATTTGCCGGTGATTTTGAGCGAGGACGGAGGGAAACTCTCCAAACGAAAAGGTGCGGCAAGCGTTATGGATTATAAGAACGAAGGGTTTCTGCCGGACGCATTGCGAAACTTTCTTGCGCTTTTAGGCTGGAATCCGGGCGACGACCGCGAAATAATGTCCGTACGGGAAATGATAGACGCGTTTGATTTGAGCAAGGTCAGCCCAAAATCTTCGATTTTCGACACAAAAAAATTGGAATGGATGAACGGGCGGTATTTATCTAAAATTCCTTGTGAAACGATTTATGAAGAGGTAAAAAACGAATTTTTTGCAATCGGTGCAAACGATAAAGCAAAAATCATTTCGGCGATAAATTTAATGAAAGAACGTACGCATAAAATTACCGAAATTCCCGCTTTGTGCGTTTTCTTTTTTAATTCCCCGAAAAATTACGACGAGCAAACTTTGCAAAAAACAAAGAAAAATTCCGATTTAAAGGAAATATTGTTCGAATTGGTAAGAAAATTATCACTACTGGAAAATTGCAACGCCGAGACGTGCGATAATTTGCTGCAAAATACGGCCGCTCAGTTTTCCGTAGGTTTTGGGAAAGTAGGACTTCCAGCACGTTTGGCAATTACGGGTATGGGCGGCGGACCGTCGCTTCACGATATAATTCCGATTATCGGCAGAGACGAATGTGTTAAAAGAATTAACGATTTTTTGGAGAAAATATAGATGCGGCGACAGTTTTTTATTGTGTTTTGCTTTGCGGTTTTGGCGTTTTCGCGAGAAAAAATTCGTCCGGAATACGATTTCAAGGATTCAAGCTTTTCACTTACTTACAGAATCGACATTCCCAAATTATCCGACGATGAAATCTTAAGTATCTTATTTAATTTTGAGAAAGTTAGAGAATATTCCGCAAAGACCAACGTTAAAATTACGCTCATAGAAGAAAACACTAAAACGAATAGGATCTTATACGAGTATAATTATTCGGTGGCAAAATTAGGAGTTGAAATGTTTCGTGAAAAATTTCAAGAGCAAAAAATGGTTGTTTTTCGTATGGAAAAATACAACAGAACGGCAAAAATCATTCCCGACGTCCTTTCCGCAGGCGGCAGTTATAAAATCAATAACGACTGTATCTTGTATAAACAGCAGACAGTTATGAATAAAAAAATCAACGCGATTTACACAATGCTAATTAAACGGGACGTACAGGGTTATCTCAAAGAAATTATGAAATACATCGATGACCAAGCGTTAAAGACTAATTCCATTTAACGGTAAGGCTTTAACTTTTGCGCTAAACCGTTATTTTCAAGCCGTCGTAAGCGAATTTCATTCTTTTGTCAACAACTTTTTCATCGGTTTTATAGTGAATGTCATGGCAAAGGTGTGTTCCCAGAACTTTTTTAGGGTTTATCCTTTCAATCAAATTTTTAACATCGTCGTAAATAAAATGGGTACTGTGCACATTTTTCATCCTAAGACAATCAATTATCAATAACTCCAGATTTTTCAGTAGGTTAATTGAATCTTTCGGAATGCTTTTTACATCGGGAATATATGCAATATCGCCGAATCTATAGCCGAAACACCCCTTGCAGCTGCCGTGTTCGACGGGAATAACTACGAATTCCATTTCAAATAAGTTAACTTTTTTAATTATCACATTTCGTTCAAGTTCCGGTATTCCGCCGCCGACAAAAGTATTCGGGTCAAAAATATAAGAAAAACTTTGTGAAATCGCGCCGATAGTTTCCGGCGAACCGTAAACAGGGAGAAATTTGCCGCCGGTTGCGCCGCTGTAAGAGCGAATATCGGGAACTCCACAAATGTGGTCGCTGTGACGGTGGGTAAATAAAACCGCATCTATTTTTTTTATTTTTTCACGCAAAACCTGTTCGCGAAAATCCGGACCGCAATCAATCAAAACGTTCTTTTCGTTGAAAGAAACAAGTATTGACGAACGGCTTCGTTTGTGTTTTTTATCGTTTTGAGCAAGCCGACAAACATTTTTAGAGCAATATTTATAGTCGTTTATCATACAATCCACGGTAGGAACTCCGTGCGACGTTCCGGTTCCCAGAAACAATATTTCAAACATTTTCAACTCATTTCGGCGGATAAATTACTAATTTTTTTATTTCGCTTTTTATTATTTCGCTTTTTTGGGCGGACATTTGAGATGAGTCGTCACTCCTTGTGAAACGTTTCACAAAAAGCCGGTACAAATAAACATTCGGCGATAATTTCTGCCCCCTTTGGTCGGTTAAATTCCACACAATCCCGCGGTTCACATTTGAGAAACTTCGAACTAATTTTCCGCTGAGAGTATAAATTTTCAAAGAAATTTCCGCAACATTATCAACGGGCTGATTAAAGTAAAACGTCGTTGTTTGCCCCATTCTTACCGGCGACGGATAACAAAATAAGTCGCCGATTACGTATTGTTCGTCTTTGAGCGATTTTACGTCCAAAATATAGCGCTGGGTTGTAATATTTTGTAAAATATCATGTGCGGAAATAGTCATTTCATACTCGCCGGACGCAGGAAATTCATTTTTGGAAAGTGGAAGTTGAAACGAAATAGAACGAAAATCATCATCTTTCAGCGTTAAATTTTCCTGTCCGTACTGCTGTTTCTCCATAACCCTTTCTATTGAAACGCAAATCCCGCCGCCAGGCGATTGTGAAGAAAAAATATCAATCCCCGATTTGTCCGAAACCAATATTTCTAAGTTAACCGTTCCCGATTTTTTATTAAATCCGTCAATAGTAATTTTATTGCCTACGATTTTATTTTTAATAGTGTCAATTATATTTCCGGAAGAATCGCCGAAAAGTCGTCTCACCGCTATTGTCGGCCCTGCATGGTCGGACGTATCGATATTTGAAATATCATAGCCTTTAAAAATCAGCCCGTCGGATATCGCTCCGTAATAAATTTTGCCGGAATTAGGCTCCCAAACGTGAATTTTAAGCCGCGAACCAAGAACGGTATCCATTACAGTAGGTGGAATCATCAGTGGAATTTCAAAGGAATTTCCTGTTATCTGCGCTGAAACTCGTGAGACGACCATGCCGGGAAGCGAATATTTAACGTCAAAACTCAATTTTCTTCCTTTTGCCCTTGGATCACAATCTATCGTTTCGCCGGACAGTCCGTCTTTTCGAGACGGCGATAAATTTTCAGGGTTTTGAAGAATGATTTCGGCTATTCGTGAAATTCCGTCATTTATCGTTATGGGCAGTTCCCCTTTAACTATTACGTTTTGCATTTTTTGTAAAGTATCAATTTTTTCACGGTTTTTATTTAAAATTTGAATTTCTCCCGTAATTTTTTTTCTATCGGGCATAGGATTATACGACGGGTCTCCAAGCAGTGAAAAAGTTAAAAGATTTGTAGCTCTCAACATTTTTGAATCCAAATACGCCTGTCCTACCGTATAAGAGAAATCGTTGTTTGTTTCATAAAAACAGCTAAAAAACTTGTATGCGAGTTTACCGTTTTCGGAGGCGTAAGCCGTACGTGCGCTTGAGATCGCAGCAATCGCTCCTTTACCTTTGGTTCTAACCAAAAGTTCGGAAAGTCCGTCAATCCCGGGATTATCGAAAAAACCGACAGAACAGGAGAACGCGCCGAATATAAAATATTTTCCATAATTATTAAGAGACGGTATGTCGGTATATTCAAAAGCGCACTGGTCGGAAAGCGTTTGATAAGAGCCGTGTCCAAAATAATTAAAAACCGAAACGCCGTTATTTATTTCGTTTATCACCGCATTTTTTGCAAGCGGTTTACGTTTCTGATTGTCAAACGGATACTCAAAAAGCGTAACTTTACGAATATCCGAAGATTTGTCAAACGAATCAATGATTTTCCCCACGCTATCGGATTGTCCTGTATGATCCATATCTTCTTTGCAAGATAAAGAAGTTTGAATATCGTCGTCTGCGACAAGAAGCGGACGATTTCTCCAAAACGGATAAATTGAATCGGTTCCTGTCGTTTCCATCAATATTACTTTTTCCACATAGGATTCCGCCTCCGAAACCGATTGCGCCGGGATCCGTCCGACAATAAGCTGCGGAAAGGCTCTTATGCTTCCTGCAGTGTCGTTTGGCGTTATGTATGCAAAAAAATCTTCAATCGGATATGAAACAAGATCGCGATGGAAGTCTCTAGCTGTCGCAATATATATGGGAACAAAATTTTGCAGCCGAGATGAAATATTTTTGTAATCATAATGTCCGCTTCCAAACAAAACCAAATATTCAGGTGATGTCCCCCATGTATTTCGTGCATAAATCATAAAATTACGTATAGCCGTCGGGTCAAAAACTCCTCCGGAAAATATATTAAAAATATCTTCCAAAAGAACGACCTTAGGCGTGAATCCTATTTTTTCTTTATGTTTTGCAAGTTTTGCAGCCTGCTGTAAAAAAATCTGCGGTGCGACAATCAAATAATCGGATTTGTTAGACGAATTAAGTAAATCATTCGCTTGACTCAAAGAAATCAATTCCGTTTTAGGCATAGCGAAAAATCCTGAAGACAATGCAAAATGATACTTATACCCGTTAGCCGTAGAATCATAAAAAACCAAATCGCCGCCCGTAGAAGACGAATCGATTAACTGCGTTAACTGCGTTTTCGGGTTATGGCGCACAAACAAATGAAATTCATTCGGAATATCGGAAATTCTATATGAAATAGGCGATGAAACATTGGATTCTTCAGAATAAAATTGAAGGTTTCTTATATTTTGCAACGATAAATTTTGTTTATAATGTAAATCGTACGATTCAAAATCCACATAATTATTTCTGTTTTTTTCCAAAAATCTTGCCGTAAATAAAAAACTCATATCGTTAGGAGTTTGAAACGAAATCCATTTTCCCGTATCCTGATTGGAAAAAATATCGTTTGCTATTTTCAAATTAAATCCTAAAAAATTTGAATCTAAACCGCTGACAAAAAATCGCACCCGCGACTGTTCTTTTGATGTTGAATTTACGAACGAAGGCGGAAATTCAACCGAAAGCGAGGGATCTTCTCCGTGTAAATTTTTCCAAATATATCGTTTGTCTCCGTGTCCGTAAGTAGGGTATCTCGCCCTTGTAATTGAAACACTTCGTTTTGCGTGAAAATACACATCGCCGCTTTTACGTTCCGCCGTACTTGAAACTTGCTCGTTAAATTTACCCATAATATTTGAATTAATATTAAAATTTTCCGCAGTAATCCAATAATATCGGCGGTAGTCGGTGTAATTAAAAGAAAATTCCCATTTTTTTGACGTTTCATTAAAAACCCATCTGTGTATTTTTTCCGCATAAAACAAAATTTCATCGTCGCCGTCAAAAAACTTGTTCCCGTTTTTGTCGCGAATAACTAATTGGACATCCACAAGTCCTGTCGGTAAATCGGCAAATGAGGGTGTTACGCTGTCTGCGACGTTCGGATTAGAAGCGAATACTTTTATCGAACTTATTAATAAATCGCTGCCCAGCGCTTTCAAATCGTTTGGAGTAATTCTATATATTCCAACGCCTTGCGATAGATCGCATTCGTTAAAATCATCTTTTGTTGGAGCGTCTCCTATAGAAAATCTTAACGCTTTGTCGGAGATGGCGTTAAACTCTCTTATGCTCCTTCTTAGGTTTCTTTCGTCTTTAAATATCGTATATTTAACTTTATCGGAATTTAATAAATTTGCCGAGATTGAATTATAATAGTCGCTTTTCGGGATTATATTCTGCTGTTGTCCGTAAGAGTAAATTATCGTCAAAATCATGGATGTCGTGTAAACGATTTCGTTGCCGTTTATAGACAAAATCGGAGTTATTCCCGCTGAAAAAACGGGTATATTTCTTGCAGAAAAGTATTCTAATACTACAGAGTTTGTATATTTGCCAAAATTTTGAGGGATTCTTTTTGTAATTCTGTTTTGAGCGGAAACAAAAACGTGCGGTTTTGAATTTTTATCAGCCGTAAAATTTACAAATTTCATAGGAACGGAGATTTCTTTATCTATTGAATACGGAAAATCGCTCCCGTTTGAAATTATACCCCGCGAATTATCATAAAAAATCGAATCAAAAGAAATTTTTAAAACAATTTTGTTATCGGTGTTTTCTATAATACTGATGGAAGCAAACGAATTTGTCAAAAAAGCAAAAAATATTAAAGCAAATAATTTTTTCAACATTGTTTTCCTTTGTTCAAATTAAATTCCACTTTGTGAAAAATACTATTTTCCGTATAAAACTTGTATTTACACTATAAAACAAAACCGAAAATTACTAAAAGGAAAAAATGAACGCATATATCGCGCTTTTAATAACTTTGATTCTTTTCAGCACAATTGAAGTTGCGATAAAAATGTTGCCAAACACTGTCGATCCGGTATTGCTCGCTTCAATGAGATTTATCGTTTCCGGCGCGGTCATGCTTCCGTTCTGCAAGATAAATTTAAGAAAACTTTCAAAAAAAGAAATTTTCGGTTTTGTTTTCGCCGCCGCTGTCGGAATCGCCGGATGTTTTATTCCTTACCACAAAGGCGTTATACAAATGCCGGCAAGCAGCGCCGCGCTGATTTTTTGTCTCAACCCGATTTTTGCGGTAATTACGGCAAGAATATTGCTTAAAGAAAAGTTTTCGTTAAAAATCGCCGCCGGTTTAATTTTGGGAATTTCTGGCGTCTATATTTCCATATACGGATTTTCGATTCCGCGGTTTTCACAGACTTATGCGTCGATTTTACTTTTAATTTCGTCTATAACGTTTGGAATATACACCGCTTCAAGCAAATGGCTTGTGGAAAGATATTCGTCAATTTCGGTCGCGGCGGTCGTTTTTACTTTGGGCGGACTTATTATGCTTATGTTCGTCGGAAAATGGGATTTTCCAAGAGACATACGCTCTGTTTCCATAATTGCATATTTGATTTTTGCGACGACGGCGATAGGATATTTGTGTTTTTTTTACGCGCTCAAAAGGGTTTCGGTCGCGGCGGGAAGTTCGCTTTTTTTCTTCAAACCGATTTTAGCGGCGTTTTTCTCGTTTTTGGTATTGCGAGAGACGCTTACAATTACATATTTTATAGGAATGGCGGTTTCTCTGCTTTCACTTTTTGTGATTTTGTACGGCAAAGGCGGCAAAAATGGATGAGATAAGAAAGATTGACTACACGCGTTCAATGAATCGGCTGCTGACGATACTGATAATCGCTTTGGGGGTCGGTGTATTGTATGCGGCGAAAACGTTCATTATTCCGTTTGTTGTGGCGCTCATTATATTCTTCGTCCTGATAAATTTTGAGAATTTGATTTCCAAAGGTATAAAGTCCGTTATTTTGTTTTTCACAAAAAAAGAGATTTCCAAAAGAGCGGGCGTCGCGATTTTGGCGGTTTCGGTGATTTTATCGCTGACTATTTCTGTTTTTATCCTGTTTTCTTTTTACAAAGTAATATCGAAAAATTTTGACGACATGCTTGCAAACACTACGAAATACCAGATGCTTTTCAACGGAAAAATCGTACAGTATAACAAAATGGTGATGGATTCGCAAAAACCTGTCGATGACGATATGAATTTCTCTCCTTTTCAACAGATAGTTTCAATTATTCCCGAATCACACCTTCCAATTATCGACAGCAAAATTATCGACGAAATAAATTTCAGCAATCTGTTCAACAAAATCGGCGGCTTCGCGGGGAAAAGCGTAGCAAATTCCGCGCTTGTGCTTATTTATTTGGTTTTTCTTTACGGAGAAAGGGTAAATTTCAATAAAAAGTTCAAAAAAATTCGCGAAATTAATCCTAAATTTGAAAAATTAGACAATATAATAAGAGACATCGGAGGCAATTTAGTAGGGTATTTCAATATAAAAACGATAGTTTCGTTTGTGACGGCGGCTTTGGCGTATCCGGTAATGTCGGGTTTTGGGCTTGATTTCGTTTGGTTGTGGGCGGCTATAATTTTTATACTGAACTATATTCCCACTATCGGTTCTATTGTCGCTACGACGCTACCCAGCGTTTTGGGAATCATCATGTTCGACAGTTTTATCGACGCGGTTTTTATGGCGTTTATTCTTACGACTATACAGTTTATAATAGGAAACGTCGTAGAACCGAAATTTCAGGGGGACCGTCTGAATTTGGCGCCGATAATGATACTTTTGTCGCTTGCGATTTGGGGAGCGATTTGGGGAATCGTCGGAATGTTTCTTGCCGTACCTATTATGGTGACAATCAACGCCGCTTTATCGCAATTTGAAACGACAAAACCGCTGGCGATGCTTTTTTCCTCTACCGGAGATATAAAAAATTAGGGGATTAATGTTTCGCGAAAACAACAATTCGCTTAACGATTTGGGATTTTCGGCGAAATATAAGTTTATCAAATTCTAAATCAAAACATAATTTTTCCACTGTAAATTACCGCATAATCCAAAAGTTCTTTGTCCGCTATTTCGTTTTTTTCCATTGGAAGCAAGTTTATGAACGACCAGTCGCCGCGAAAAACCGAATCATAATTTTTGTCGGTATGCGTGAAAACTTTGTAAATGTAAGCCGGCGGAATTTTTGTAGCGTCTCTTTGTATCGCATGCCATTCAAAACCAACGCCGATTTCCATTAAATTCAATATCGGATAACTCAAAAAGCCGCCGTTTGATACCGCCCAAAAAGCGTTTTTTGCCGTATCTTTTACCTCTGTGGTTATATTTTGCGTATCTTCATACCAGTGCGCGACCACTTTCTTTTCCACATTTGAGACTTTGAAAGAGTAAACTTCCGCTTTGTCGAGAACTATATGCAAATTGTCGTCGTTGTCCTCCTGTGCGAAAGCGCATACAAACGACAAAAAACAAATTTACAATTATCTTTTTCATATAACTCTCCCTTTTTTGTTTATTCGTTTCCTATGGATGTTCGTTTATCGCAACGGTTATTCCCGCTCCCGTATGTATTCCTATTCCGCCATACAAAGAATCCTCCAACCAACCCGCAAAAGTCGTTATATATTGCCAGAACGATATACTTTAGATTTTCGGTTAAAATAAAGAAATTTGTTCCTTTTCAGGCAAATACCGCAAATAATTTGAAATAAAAAGCTCTTTTCCGTTTTGGTCTGACTTTTCGGTAACATTTCTCATTCCGTAAGTCAAATTCCAGGGTAAAATATTTGCAAACCTTTTTGTCGAATTATCTTTACATTTTTTCATAGTCATGGTCATATTCAAAATCTTCATATAATTGATTTTCTAAATAACGCCCCCATATTTCATCATTAAGGGCATCAACTGCCGAACTAAACAAATTCAGTCCATCTTTTTTATTCACTTTAATTATTGTATCCGGTATGTCTCTTGTTTTTAGTATTGGCTCTATTATTTCACCAATAATGTAATTGACATTTGTTATAGCCGACCGTCTTTTATCCTGTTTTCTAATCGCAATTACCTCAAAATACCCTTCAGACAATTCTATAATATAGTCATATCTTTTTCCACTGATTTGCTTTTTCATAATTAAATATCGCTTTTATATTCTCTTGAAAATTCATCAAAAACAACTCTCAACACTTTTAGCCTTTCTTCTAACTCAAATAAAGAAGCAATGCCCAATATGTCCTCTTTCGACAATGATTGAACTTTCATATTGATTAGATAACTTTTCACTTCTTTTGTTATATCATCAATGATTATAACTACGTTGCCGTCTTTTATGCGTTCGTCTGAAAAATTAGTTTGCAATTCTTTAAATATTACATCAGCATTGTTTTGATTCTGTAATTTTAATTTCTTAATTTGATAAACTACTCCAAAATTTGTGCTTAAATCAACGCCTTTGTCATGAGCGTAAGTTCTTGTATCTCTGTAAAGTTTGCAGGCAAATTTTTCTAAATGAGTTTTCAATACAGCAAAAGAAAAAATCTCAAAATTTGATGAATTAATATTTATTTGCTGTTTAATTAATTGCAAAAACACATCTTTCTCTTTTGCTATTTCAAGCTGATCTTCAACTGTTTCGAGATTTGGAATTTTACCCATTTTTGCAGAGATAAAATCTTTCACTAATTTGGGAATTAAAGTCACTAAATCCGGCGCAGATTTTTTATATTCCTCCGTTAATCTGTACTGTTTGTTGTCTAATGTTTTTAAGACCCCGTATTTGGGAAGGTTTCTTGAAGGATAGGCATCATAATACTTGCCGCCAATATGAAGCGAATGTCCCAAATATTCCTTAAAATATTGTACTGCATTTTTGTAACACTCTCTCACATTAGCATCGGCAAAGAAGTCATTTTGAGTTTCGCAAAACTCTTTCACTAAACCAAAAGTAATTATTGGAAAAATCACTTTCGTTGTTGAACGTGAAAGCATTTTTTCTATTTTAGACACGCAATATGTTAATTCATTTTCCATA
>JAIRUI010000043.1 GCA_031254455.1 Chitinispirillales bacterium
ACTTGCAAGATTTAATCGTAAGACGTGTCGTTATTCGAAAGCGATTGATATGGTAATAGCATCACTAATACTTTTGTTTAACGAAGAAATTATTGAATATATATTTAGTTAGCAAGCCCCAAAAAAATGGGTGGGAACTCGCAATGATTGGTATCATATTCGACTACAATTAGAAATAGCCTTTCCAGGCAGATTGCCGGATTAGACACTTTCGTATATGCCGCCTGCCTACCTGAGTGTCCTTCGGACACTCAGGTAGGCAGGCGGCGGCAAAAAGAGAAAAACAAATGCTTCTTGACTCAATACGTTGATTTTTATTATATTTGTAATCGTTGGTAGCGTTGAACATAGGTTAAGCGTTACAAACAAGTTCTATTTTTATGTCCTGATTACATGTTTACACAATTTCTGAAACAGACCCATGAAATTTAATTATTCCACAAATTTAATTGAGAATCCTTTTGTCGTTCTCCCCTGCGGATAATACACCACACCTATATTATCGTCATACAACACAAGAAAAATGTAACCCGCGCCGCCGACGTTTACCTTGTCATAGTCTAAGTTAACTCTTCTGACAATGGTTCCGTCTTTACCGTTTTTGTTATCGACCTTATTGGTTACCGGACTAAACGATAATTTTGAATATGTCGTATCGCCTGCAAAGAAAAATCTTACATAGTATTTCTCAAAACTAGTATTTCGCGTTTTTGAAAACGCTTGTTCAAGTGTAAGCGTGGAATCCTTCGGCAACGCTTTGATTTCCATAAAAATCGTCTTGTTTTTGTCTATGGAAATATTTATCGTATCACCGCTTTTTGTAATTTCTTTTGACTTGTTTATGTCGAAATTATAAGCGTCTTTTTCATCCATCGCCCAAATTTTTATATCTTCAATTACGGGATTTTTGTTGGTATAAACTCCTTTTATATCGGACAATTTTCCGTGATAACGAACCGTGTGACGAATTTTTGACCGCGGAGTTTTCCCGTCATTGAAATCAACGTAAATTTCAAACATCGCCGAAAAAACTTGCGCCAATCCGTCAATAACGGTTCCAAGCGTATCGGGAATCGCCCGTTGAACATTTAAATCTTTTGATAGATTTTCAAGCGTATTCAAAAAACCGTCTTTATTCGTAGGAAAACCTACTTGCGGTATATTTTTGAAATTGTACATTGCCGCCATCTCGTCCAAACTTTCGGGAATTACATCGCTTTTGTAGAGCATTGAATCATAAACAACAAATTTTAACGTCACTTTCTGAAAATTTTCATCGTCTTCTACGATTCGCGGCTTATCAATTATATAACTTTTAAGCGGCTCTTCGCCTCTGGGCGCCAAATTTCCGAAACGGTCGGTATAAATATTCCAACAAACTTTCCAATTCGAAATATCGATATCGTCTGAATTTATTTTTTTTCCGCTAAAAATCACACTCAGTTCCACGGTATCGCCGGGAGCAATTTCAGGATTTTCAAATTGATATGAAAACGGACGAATCATATCGTCGTCTAATTGTCTGTAGTGGCGGTTGAAATCCTCCAAACTACAAGAAATAAGCAGAAATGTAAGTTCAAAAACCGCCGTCATTTGAAAAAATTTACTAAATTTCATTTTTTTCCTTTTTTACTAAAAATCATATCGAATGCCGAAACTTGGAATAATCGGCATACCTATAACCTGTTTCTCGTCATAAAAATCATTCCACAACGTCATTTCCGGACTTTCGTAGATAAAATACGATAAATTTTGAATGTCCCAATACATCGTCAGCGTCGATTTTTTGAAAATCCATTTTTTTTCTGCACGGAAATCAAACTGTACAAACGGGGCGAGACGTTTGGAATTGTAATTCCCTGAATAACTTGTAACGCCGTTATCGGTCAAATCATACTCAATGCGGCTGACAGGAGTCGTTGGATTGCCCGTCGTGTATCGAAATCTTCCGCCGATTTCCCAACGTTTGGGTAACTTGTAACTTGCCAAAAGTTGCAAATTATTTGTTTGGTCGTAAGAATATTTAATCCAACCGTCGGCAGACATTGTGTCGGTATGCGGCGTTTTGCGCTTACTCTGAGACAACGTGTAAGCAATCCAGCCAAAGAATTTCTCATTTTGATTGTGACGAAGCATTATTTCAAATCCTCTTGATTTCCCCAATTCGTCATCGTAGTACATTTTAATATCGGCGGGTGTTTTGGCGCTCGTCAAATCCTTATAGCCGACCATTCGCGGAATTTTCCATTGATTATTTCTGTAACCCTGAATGTCAAGCGAAATCAAATCCGTAATCCGCCATTCGTATCCCAAAACAAATTGAGCCGCTTTTGTCGCACCCAGATTCGGATTACCGTACGTACTGTCAATTACAATTCCGATAGGCTTTGGCGACTGATTGTAAGTTCCGATTGAACCCTTAATCAAGTGATCTTTTGTCAAATTAAATCGTGTGGAAAGACGAAGCGACGGTTCACCGGAAAATCCTTTGTGAAATTTCTCGCCGTAATCCCAAAATTCAGGCAAAACGCCGCCTCTATAGATTAACTCGTCATAATAGTCGTACCTTACGCCCGGAACTACAAGCCAGCGTTCAATAGGTTTTAACTCAAAATTAGTATAAACCCCGGTCCGAGAAAAAATCCAATCTTTTTTTGGATAATGAACAAGTCCCCTATCGCTAATCATGTCCATATTTATATTTACCGTACCCAAAAATCCGTCAAATCCAAAATTTATTTTGGATTTTTCACCTATTTGCCAACCCAAATTATCATGATAACGAAACCCGTTTATTTTACTTTCTTGGCTGGCATAACCCATAATTCCAAACGAGATTCGAATTACTTCGCTCTTTATTGTTAAGAAATTGTTCAAATTATCGTTAATTTTTGCATTCCAATTCACTCCGTTTATATTGAAAAACGAACGCTGCGTTATAGAATTTGTCGCACTATTGATTTCTTCGCTGCCCATATTAAACCCTTCGACAATCGCCGTAAGCGAATCGTTTGAACTGAAAGAAGAAAAAGAAAAATGATTTTTTTCATTAGGATTATAGTCGGCTCGTACGACGTAATCCCAATAAAAAGGTGCGACGGTTATCCCCCGCGTATTAGATTTTTTCATAACCCATCGAACAATTTCGCCAAAATGGCTTCTTCGCGCAGTTCCTAAAACACTCCATTTTTTTCCGATAGGCGTCTCTACTAAAAACGACATATCAAGCGCACTCAAATCAATATATCCGTGAAAACGATCACTTTTAGGCGGACGAGATTTCAGTTCCACGACGCCGCCGGTCGCATCTCCGTATTTCACTCCCCAACCGCCCGGATAAAAATCAATAGTTTCTAACGCTTCGGAATTATACGTAGATTTTAAGCCGCCGAAATGATACAAAAGCATAATATCCGTCCCGTCAAGTAAAAATTTCGAATCGCTGTTACTCGTTCCTCGTACAATTATCGTTCCTAAAGAAGCAAGCGGCCTTGCGACTCCGGGCAACGCCTGAATAACTTTTACCGCATCGCCGGAAAATCCTGGAATTTTTTTGACTTCGTTCAACGTTAATTGATGCCTGCTGACCTCTTTTTCTTCACCCTTGTAATACGCGACGATTTCGTAATCGTTGTATGCAAGCGCTTTCAAATACATATCCGAAACAAGCGAATCGCTCGCCGAAACCGAATCGTTTGTAAAATACGGCTCGTATCCGCTATGGGGAATTTTTACTGTGAATTTTCCGCTTGGAAGCGAATGGAAAGCATAATTCCCGACAGAATCCGTAAAAGTAAAAATCGTACCTTCGTCAACGCTTTGCGAGCCGAACTCAGAAATTTTCTCAAGATAAATTCCAAACGGCGCAGGAATATTTTTCACCGAATTGGTATCATAAACTATAGCGATCAAGACGTCCGAAAGCGGTTTTTTAGTACCTCGTTCAAAAACCCGTCCGCAAAAATTTATTTTATCGACAATCTCGTCGGAAATCGCGTCTTTGAGTGAAAATCTATATACATATTGAATTATCACGGCTACGGGAATCGTATCAAATTCATCGATTTTTCCTGCGGCGCTTTCTTTTTTTACCGTCATCATAGCCGGTTTGAACATAAAATTCTTCGCCGCGCTCATCGCCGCCGTGTCAAGCACCGGATAAAGCGAAGCAAAAATTTCTATAGAATCCACATGTCCCGATTCGTTTATCAGCAAATCCAAGACGACATCGCCTTCAATTCCTTTCGCCATAATCTCGGCGGGATATTCCGCTTGAACAAACTCAATCTGCAAAGGCATTATTCCTGAAAATTCGTCATTCTGCAAACTTTCGTCGTCTAAAATTATCTCATCGTCTAAAATTATTTCGTCGTCCTGCTGTGCAAAAATATAAAGAATAAACGAACAAAGGAATAAAAATATAATTCTTTCCAAGAATCGTCCTTTTGCTAAAAACACTTGCAAAAATAATTTATGTTCCTTTTCAAAATATAAAACTTATACAAATATGCGTTTATTAGGATTGAAGCTACTTTAAATTATAAGAATCTTATTCTTTTCCTTCTGCGACAAAATCTATTTCTTTCATCGACGGTATTCTAAAAGAAAAAGTTGTATTCCCTTGAAAACTTGTTATGGAAAAATCACCTTTACAGGGCTTGCTAATTGATTATACCTTTTATTATATTTGTATTGTTTTTTTGTGAGGTGAGTTATGAATTGCAGACATTGTGGAAGTTGTAACACAGTAAAATCCGGCATAGTGTTCAATA
>JAIRUI010000044.1 GCA_031254455.1 Chitinispirillales bacterium
ATAAGAGAAAATCCGTTAAAATTATCTTGATTTTATAGATGTGTACACTCTGTGAATGCAATATAGTATTTTATATAAAAACATGGTATTTTTTTATCCTTAACTAGGATTGAACCAAAAGTTAATTGTTTTGTTAATTATGACGCTTCTTTACGGAGGTTGTACTACTATTGAATATCCCAATGAGTTTGTTAGATTAATAAAATTCAATTCAAACATTGTAGCCGTTGAAGAAGAACGAATATTCTCAAAAGACGAATTGATTGAATTTATATTTATTGGAAACACAGCGTATGACGGAAGTTTAATGTACCATGTATATAGGTTAGATGCTTTGGGTTTAAATGAAAATTCTGTAATTTGTATAAAACCGCTGTCGCGTGAAAAATCGGTTTTAGATGAAAATGTTTACGAATTTGGTATGCCCATAATAATGGGAAAATCTTTTAGTAAACAGCATGTAATTATGGTAAAAGGGAGCCCTATGTTTTGGGCGGATTCTTCTTACCAATATGAAGATAATACTTACACAATTTTACCGGTTTGTGATTCGGACGATGACGGTTATGATTTGAATTTTACATGGACGATAAATTAATATAGTGAAGTGATATGAAAAAGTTAATTGCTTTGTTAATTATGACGCTTCTTTACGGTGGATGTTCTACTATTGAATATCCTGATGGATTTGTTGATTTAATAAAATTTAACTCAAACATAGTAGATGTTGAAAAATGGCGGATATTTTCAAAAGATGAGTTGATTGAGTTTGTTGATACTGCTGTAGCAATTATTTATAGTTCTGATGGTTATGACGGGAACCATTATTTAAAAGTAGGGCAATACTACAAAGGTAATTTAAAAATTGAGATGAATAATGATGTTTCTCCATATATAGTTTATATAGAGCCGACATCTTACGGAAAACTCGTTCTAAATAAAAATATCTATAAATCCGGTATGCCTATAATAAATGGTAATGATAGTCGTATCCGTATATTTGAAAGCGAACAACCAATAATTTTAATTAGAGGTAATCCAGAATGGGCGGATTCTTCTTATAAAGGTTTTACCATTTTGCCGATTTGTGATTCGGACGATGACGGTTATGATTTAAATTTTACATGGACGATAAACTAAACATCTTGAAAGGAAAAAAAATATGAGAGTAAATATTGATATTATTACGTTTGCGGCGTTGTTTTGCTTTACGTCCGTATTTTCTGATTCTATTCCATATTGGAATGGCAACGTAAATTATGAAAAAAACAAAAATATAGTGTTTTTTCAAGGTGTGCGATATTTTCCAACGAATGATAATTTTGATAAAAGCCCCGATATGTTTGAAGAAGGTGAATATTGGGAACGTTTAATATCGTCGGCGCCGACAGAAAATAATTTAACAAGAGTGCTTCCGCAAGCGCATCATAATATAAGAGACATATTAGTTAAAATAGACGGATTTGTGAGCGCTGTTGAACAAATTTGCGGTTTTGATATTCTTGGAAAAATAAACAGTGTCGCACTTTTTAGAGAAAAACCTTTTGTCGGTGAATACCTTCATTCAACTTGGACAAATTTTATGGTTGGCAGCGCCGGATGGGAAGAAATATATGATAGTTTAAAGTTAGAAAGAATAAAAAAAGATATTGATATAAAAGGAGATGTTGATAGCGATGATTTCAGAGAGCGTTATCATGAAATTATTAGACGACCGCAAAATATAAGCAGAGAATATAACAATTACAAGCAACGCTGGAGCAGCGAATACAAAGGAATTTTTGGAATATTAACTCCGACTATAATATCAAGTGTTGTAACAGGCTCTTTTCTTACGCTTACTCCTGTGATAACTCCGGTAGTACTGCCAGTAGTCTATAAAGACAGAACAAGTGCATACGAACAAATGGTTCATAACATCGGAGATGCAGGAGTTGCTTTTGGACACGCATTGAATGATTTGTCTAATACTTCTGAAAAAGCTAAAAATAGTTTATTCCCCAACGAAAGAGGTAACGATATTCGCGAGGCTGGAAACGAATATGCCATAAGAAAAGCAATAAACAGACAAAATGAAAGGCAAGATATAGTAAAAAATTATCTTACTGGCTCTATTTATGACGCAATTGCCGAATATGGAATAAGAACTATAGAAGCAGTAAATTGGGCAAAACAAAATATTAAAGCGACAGGTAAATGTAATACGGGGAAAGAAATAGCCAACAACGATGAATGCTTTGAAAATAACGAATCCAATTTTAATACTTTAGTTTACGGCAAAGGCAACCCTATTTGGGGAGTAACCAGCAGCGCAATAGCTGTCGGCAGAGCCATCTTAATAGACGCTATGTTAGCGGAAAAGCCGTTGGAACACGGGAGAATTTTTGGACCTTCGTTTTTAGATTCAAATAATCCTGATTCAAGTTATATTTTTACGGCATATGCAAGAGACCCTGATGCCGTTGTGATTGTGCATAAAGATTCTCTCGGAAGCTTAAGCGAAAACGCAAAAAGGCTCGTATATAATGTAAAAGATGAATATAACAATGAAAATATTAATTATGAACTTTGGCATGAACCTTCTGTTCATAATATGTATTACGAATGGCTTATAGGTGATAGTATAGTGTTCCGTAATTCTGAAAATGAAGTTCTTAATAAAAATGTCAAAGAAAAAATGTCGCTTTATACAAAATTAATAGATTCAATTTCTGTGAAAGCAGGTTATTTGAGTAAAATACCTGATACGACATCAGAAGATTATGAATTGCTTTCAAAAGAAATAGATGCTTTGGCAATAGAATGTAAATCTTTATTATCGGAATATTATTCTTTGCGTTCAAAATATGCTGCCACTGTTAATTCAGAAGAAATATATTTTAAAGTAATCCTTCCTCAAGGGTTAACTTCAGATTCTCTGAAAAAAGGAATAGATGCTACGATTAAATTACAGTTTTTTGACAACGAAGATAAACATTATGACGTGAAATTAAAAAACAGTAGTTTTGATTTCACTGCAAGGATTACCGATGACGAAGGCGATGCGATTATTGTAAAAAAACGATTGACATTTCTTGATCGTCTTCCTGTTGTGGCGGCAGACATAAAAAAATCCGGTTCGAGCAGCATTTATTTAGTAAAAGTTAAACACAAAAACACTTCTTTTACCGACTTTCCAAACGGGGTGCAAGAGATTTCAGGATTTAGCGATCCTAATTGTTATAATCCGATATATTTTGATGCTTTTGGGACATCTATTGATCCAGACGGAAATGCTTCCGACCAAATAACTAAATCCGTATATTATTTTGACAACGATAGTATAGTAATTAGGGGTGTAAATCAGAACTACACTGTGGTAACTGGCGGTAATGTGGTAAACGGTGAGGAAAAAGAAGAACGAACAATTATAAATAATTTGTTGTACCTTCAAACAGAAGAGGACTATAAAATAAAAGCGTATTCCGAAGAACATTTTGTAAGTTCAAAATGGGAAAACGATTCTTCCCCAACAATAAAAACAGATACGATTAAAAATATTATTCAGGGCGAAAAATATGAATTCCATGTAAAAATATATGATAATGAAGGAAGCTCACAAATCAGTTCGTTTACTATTCCGGTTCTTGTTCCACCGGTAATAGATACAGTGCAATTGGCAATCCGTGTTAGAAGTGATACCACAAAAAATATAAAAGAATATAAAAATGAAACTATAACATTGAAAGGAGAAAATGAAATTCTTAGATTTTACGCAAAAGCGTTTGATCCGGACAATGAAGAAAATAGTAAAGAAAACGTAACATATTCTTGGGGCATTCGAGAATCCGGTGAAAATTCCGATATAGTTTTTCTCCCAAGTAGTTTTTCCAAACCTTTGGAAACAGTTACATATCAAGAATTGCAGGGATTATTAGGATTTAATTTAATAATAAATCCCGGTATTGTATATGATGTATTTGTCAAGGTTAAAGACGATGATAGTGCTGTTACAGGTAATAAGGATGTTTATGGATTTGCGGTTAGAAACATCGGAGCATTTAAATATGAACTATAATTAGCACAATTTATTAGTATCGGGGATTATGATAAAAAAAATAGTTGTAATTCAATTCTTTTTTATCGTGTCGGTCTATTCTGAACCGGACTTAAATTCTGTTTCTCCATACATAAACAGAGGCGTTTCACTTTACCTTAGAATGTATCACAATCCGCTTACCATAGAATACAATTACAAGAAAGAAGCATCCGGAGAACAATATGTCGGATTTGCAAATGATATTTATCTTAGACAAGGATGGATGAGGGACTTCTTTGTTACAACGGGTTCAAAAGACGAAAAACAAGAGTGGTCTGGGTGTGCGATGATGCTTCCATGGAGGTTTAAGTTTCGTCATAAATATAATGTTTTTGATATTGGAAGAGACAACATTTTTCAAAATCTTTCCTTTTCTCCGTTTTATGGAATTTCTATGGCGTATTATTGGCGTAATGGTTTGACAGAACACACATTCTCTCAAAAAAGTAACGGATACATACAAACGTATGTCGGAACTGCATTTGGAACTCGAAAAAGAATAATTGATACATTTTCATATATTGAAATTTTTGTAAGTCCTCAAATTTCCTTAACTTATTATGGAAGATTGGGCGGAGGAGACGATTACAATCCGATAAACAAATTGGATAAAGACTGGCTTGTTTCAAAATATAGTGTAGTAATGTGGGATTTCTCAATGCCAATCGGAGTGGGCTTCAAATACAGATACTTTTTTATAAAAAGCGGTATTTCTATTACTACTACACTGGTTGGTGAAGAAAGATGGAGAAAAGGCGGAAAACTCACAATTAATTCATACAATCTTCCCAAAATTCCTATTTTTATGGAATGCGGCATTCATTTCCGAAAATTCAAGCAATTGGAAAGAGAAATGAGTAATTGATAGTCAACGGTTTAAGAAAAGAGGTTAAAATTGGAATTTCGTCCTTGTATAGACTTACATGAAGGGAAAGTTAAACAGATTGTCGGCTCTACGCTTTCCGATAATAAGAATTCGCTTGTCGAAAATTTTTCTACCGATAAACCGCCGATGGAGTTTGTAAATTTATATAAAAGAGACGATTTACGAGGCGGGCACGTAATAAAACTCGGAAACGGAAACGACGAAGCTGCAAAAGAAGCACTTTCCCTGTGGAAAGACGGTTTTCATATCGGCGGTGCAATAAACGATGAAAATGCAAAATATTGGCTTGATTGCGGCGCGTCGCACGTTATAGTAACAAGTTTTGTTTTTAAAGACGGAAGAGTGAACTTTGATAATCTGCAGAAGCTTAAAAAGGCGATCAAAAAAGAACGGATCACACTTGATTTGTCGTGTAAAAAACGCGGGAATAAATATTACATTGTTACCGATAGATGGCAAAAATTTACAGACGAAATAATTGACGAAAAGTCTCTTGATTTTTTCTCTCAATATTGCGACGAGTTTTTAATTCACGCCGCAGACGTCGAAGGTAAAAAGCAGGGTGCGGATTTGGAATTGGTGGAAATTTTGGCGGAAAACGTAAAAATTCCGACAACATACGCAGGCGGGATTTCGACTATGGACGACATAAAAAAATTGCAAATTCACGGCAAAAACCGCATAAATTTTACTGTCGGAAGCGCATTAGACATTTTCGGCGGAAATCTGAATTATTCGCAGGTCGTGGAATTTTGCAGGCAAAGGTAATTCTATCGCGATACGAAGTATTTACCGTCTGCCGTTTGAGATATTATTTCTCTTAATTCCAAATCAAAAAGAATTTCGCAAAGTTCACCGACATCCGCTCCGCATTTTTCAGATAAATCCTGCACCGACATCCGCTCTTTGCCCAAAAGTGAGATTACGTTTTCTTCCGCCTGCGAAACTTCAATTTTCTTGACTGGAATTTCTTTGGGAATGTCGAAGATTCCTATCTGTTCTACCGCTTTTGTTCCGTTTAAATAGCATAATATTCCATCGAGCGCAAGCGCCGGATCTACATTTTTTTTGAGCAGCAATTTATTGCTTCCTTTGTATTTTTCGTCGCTTATAGTACCCGGAACAACCAAAACTTTTCTGCCTTGTTTTTCGGCAAAATCGCCCGTTATCAGCGCACTGCTTTTTTTCGGTGCGGTTACTATAATTGTACATTCCGTTTTGCCGGTTATTATTCTGTTGCGTTGG
>JAIRUI010000045.1 GCA_031254455.1 Chitinispirillales bacterium
TTAGTGCAGGCTTCGTCGGTGAACCAGCCGCGAAATGAGTGATACTCTTTTGTCGGAGCGGCAGGTTCGGTAATCTTCTCAAAACTCAATATGTCTATGAGCGGGGCTACCGCTGAGCCTCCTTGTGAGTCAAACGTTATAGTGTTCTTTCGACGCTGAGGTGAATATTCATAAATGCCGTAATTTCCCTTGTTCAAGCCTTTAATATCGTCTTCGCTGTCGAATAAGTTACGACTTATTTCAACAAATCCACACAGGTTAGTCTTTGACAAGTCAAGTATAGTTAATTGGTTTTTGTCGCACCTCAAGCTTTCCAAAACTGTATTGTTTGACAGGTTAAGTTCAGTCAATTGGTTGTCTCTGCAACATAAATTTATAAGGTTAATATTATTTTGAACATCAAGTGTTGTTAATTTGTTGTGAGAACAATCAAAATGGAGTAGTTTTATGTTTTTTGATATGTCAATGACAAGAAGTTTGTTAATTTGGCAATCAAAATGCGTTAACTCGGTATTTTTCGATACATCAAGTGTAGTCAATTCGTTGATATAGCATTCTAAAGCAAACAGATCTGTATTATTTGATACATCAAGCGTCATCAATTGATTTCTGTTGCAATTCAATATTTGAAGTTTAGTATTCTTTGACACGTCAAGTTCGGTTAATTGGTTGTCTAAACACCAAAAATGCAACAGCTCGGTATTCATAGATAAATCAAGTGATGTTAATTGATTGTTAGAACAATCCATCCACCACAGATTGGTATTCTTTAGCAGATCAATTTTAGTTAATTGATTTCTGTTGCAATTCAATATTTGAAGTTTAGTATTCTTTGACACGTCAAGTTCGGTTAATTGATTTAAGTAGCAATCCAAACTCGTCAATCCTGTAAAATATTCTATTCCGGCAATACTTGTTATGTTTTTATTACTCACATCAAAATATGTAATACCGCTTACATCACTGTCGAGTATTGCAGTCGGTGAGGTTTTCCCGATCAACTTATACACCTCTGCTTTAAAATTCGGGCATGTAAACTTGGCGGTAATGTCTGTCGCCGCCGATACCATTTGTGCGACAATCATCAATGCCGCCGCTACTTTTAGAAATCCGTTTTTGTTTTGCATAAAAACTCCTTGTTTAATTCTTCTTTCCCAATATTGTCGTTCTATTTTCATATCCGTCTCTGGATTGCTTCACTTCGTTCGCAATGACAGAGGGCGCTTGTATCGTCATTAGCCGAATTTAATAACTTATGAATTATAGGAAAGAAAACAGCGATAAAATCAGAAAAGGCTGTTCCGCCACAAATCATAGTTTTTTTTGCGTAAAAAAGATGAAATTATATCCATACCGAAAATAGGTGTAGAAAGGCAGAACAGCCCAATGTGCTTGTTGCACAATAGTTATTCTACACCTAAATTCCAAATAAAGGTATGGTTTGAAATGCAGGGATAAAATCCCCACAATTCATCTTTTTTACGCAGTAGTAAAATACTATTTATATTTGTGAAATAAAGTAAGAAATTTATTTTAAATCGTTATTTTATAGATTTGGCATGAGTCAAAAAAGAGGAGCGTTTTTATTTTCTCGCCCAAAACACCGCTCTTGTCGGCGCGGGATAACCTTCAATCGTTTTAGAATTGTCGTTTTCGTCTATAAAATCTTCAAGCGACTCAAACGTCATCCAGTCGGTTTTTCGCTGTTCGGCATTTGTCGTTTTTGTAACGTCTAACAATTTAATTTCTTTAAAATTCAAAGAATTAAGCAGATTTTTAACTTTTTCTATCGACGGAATTTCGTAAACATTACGCATTTTTGCATATCTGCCTTTCGGTTTTAAGCCGTCTGGGAAATCACAATCGTCCGCAACAAGCGTTTCAAGTATCAATTCGCCGCCAAAAACCAAAAGATCATATATGTGCGAAAGATGTTCAATCGGATCTTTGTGGTGGTAAATTACTCCCATAGAAAAAATTACATCGAAAAACGGCAGGTTTTGCGGCAGATTTTTTTGGGCGAGCGGAAAAATCCAAACCGGAATCTGAGGACATAATTTTGCGAAAATTTGCGCTTGAAATACCGAATAAATTGAAGGATCTACACCTATAACGAATTTTGCTTTGTTCAGCGCGGCGCGATAAGCGTAATATCCGTTTCCGCAGCCGATATCAAGAATTTTTTTTTCGGAAAAATCGCAGAATTTTGCAAATCTTTTCCATTTCAAATCGCTGTTCCACTCGGTATCAATATCGATATTTAATATTTTCCAAGGACCTTTTCTCCAAGGCATAAATTCGCGTAAGGCAACGCAAATCGACGAATTGTCCGTGTTTTCGTTTGACGAAATAACCACTTTCCCGTTTTCTTCAAAACAATCACAATCGATTTTCGGAATTTTCTCAAGCGCTGAAAGCCAACGTGAAACGTTTCCGTTTTCAGAAATATTTTTTTGGGTAAGCGTGCAAACGGAATTTTTCAATTGTTCCAACTCGGTATTTTTTATGAAATCAAAAAAACTGTCGGAATTTATCAATTTCTTCTCACGATTTTCACCGAAAGCGTCAAGATAAATATTATCGTCGCCACGACTATTATCGCAGCGCCTGACGGAATGGGAATGTTATACTCCATCGGGATTATTATTCCGGTTATAGCGCTTAGCGTCGCAAAAATTACGCTGAAAAGTACGAAGGTTTTAAGCGATTTGCTTATATTCCTTGCCGCCGCCGCAGGAATAATCAATAACGCCTCGACTAAAATCGAACCGACTATTTTTACTGAAGCGACCGTAATAAGCGCGATTAAAATTACAAAAACGTAGTCGTAAACCAAAACCGCAACGCCGCGAACTTGTGCGAGCGACGGGTTAAGTCCCGACATTATCGTTCGGTTAAATCCGTAAATTCCCGCCGCAATCGACAGTGCGGTAATTACCAAAAGAAGCGTGATATCGCCGTTTCCGGCGGTTAAAATTGAGCCGAACATATAACCGTCAAGGATGTGAATATTTATGTCGCGAGTCGCAAACATCATAAGCGCCGCACCGATTGCCAAACTTGCAGACAAAAACACGCCGATTAGCGTATCGTGCGACATTCCGCTCTTATTCTTGGAAAAATTAAGATAAATCGCAAACAAAATCGCAAACGAAAACAGACAAATATAAGGATTGTTTACCGGTTCGCCAAGCATTATTCCGATAGCGATTCCCGTGAGTGCGGAATTTCCGATAGCGTTTGAAAAAAACGCCATTCTTTTCGCTACGACAACCGTTCCGATTGCGCCAAGCGTGGGACCTATCAAAATTGCGCATATAACCGCGTTTATCACAAACGCATACTTGAAAGAATCGGGCATAAATCCGCCCTGAACCGCTTGTTGTATAGAATGTCTGACAGCATCGTATATAAAATCCATAATTTATTCCTATGTTTGCGCCGAAAATATTTTAAGAAGGTTTTTCTCGTTCATAACCTCGTTCGGTTTTCCCGAAAACACGACCGATTTATTTATGCAAATTACCTTATCCGCAATTTTTTGCACTTGCGCTAAATCATGATGAATCCAAATTATCGTCGTACCTTTTTGTGATAATTCTTTGATAATTTTTGAAAAAATCTCTGCACCGCTTTTATCGATGCTGTTCATAGGTTCGTCCAGAATCAGCAAATCGGGAGACGGAATCAGCGCCTGTGCAAAAAGAACTCTTTGTCTTTCGCCGCCCGATAACTGTGAAAAGAGATATTTTTCTTTATTTTTCATTTCCAGTTTCTCGAATGTTTCGTCAAACTTTTTTTTGAACTTTTTTTCGATACCTAAGAATGCGGGACGTTTTTGAATGCAGAGCGCGACAAAATCAGAAACCGTTATCGGAAGCGTTTGGTCGATATTTACGATTTGCGGGACATAACCTATAACGCCGGATTTATCTTCCCATTCCAGCGTTATTTTACCTTCGTGGCGCGTTTGTCCTAAAATTGATTTGACAAACGTTGTTTTTCCGCCTCCGTTTGGTCCGATAATACAATGAATTTCACCCGCGTTGGCAGTAAAGTTTATATTTTTCAGCACTTCGTTTTTACCGAAAGCAAGTGACAAATTTTCAACTTTGATTCTTACTTTTGAAATATTAAAGCCTTTCCAAAATTCATAAACATAAAATAATTTATGTATCAAGCGGATATGCAAATTTTTATACGATTTATTTATGTGTAAAAAAATTGCAACCGATATGTTCAATTGCAATTTTTATTAAAAATCAATAAAGTTTCAAGTTAATCGTTTGCCAAGCAATACGGCACAAAATAACCGAATTTCGCAGGTTCGTCCATCAATACGACAAGAAGTCCGTTTATTCGCGGATTATGAACCTTGGTCATAATTCCTTGTACCGGCTCTACTATGTTGTCAACATACTTTTGAGTCCCGAAAACTCGTTCCAAACACGCTAATTTATGCGCAGGAATTCTTGCTTTCGCCTCTTTTATGCGATCGTCTTGTCCGTATTTGGTATTGCCGTACATAGATATCTGCCAATCTAACAATTCCCACAACCAAACAGGGGTTTCTTTATACGTATAATACAAAGCGACCAATGCTTGTAAAATCTTGTCGTTTTTGTAATATTTAAAGGATTTATACCATTCAACAGACCTGCGTTCCAAAGGTTTAAGCACTATAGGGCTATCCTTTTCTTCGATTTGCGCCGGTTTTTGTTGGACGGATTTCAATTCTACTTCCAGTTCAATTTCCGGCAGAATCTCGTCTTCCTCCCAAACGGCATCTGTTTCTTCCTCCTGCGCTAAAAGTCCGAAAACGAGCAGCGACAAGCAAATTAATAATTTTTTCATTTAACTTTCCTCACCTTTCATAAGTTTAAATTGAAATAAATTTATACAAACCATATTTTAATTTCTAATTTCTGTTAAGTCGTTTCAATTCTTCTTTTCCGCTGTATGGAATCGCCTCTTTCCAGCCGTTGGCTATCAAAGTGCCTTCGCTTATATCTGACGGAAGCGACCAATTTTTGTTGAACCAAATTGAATACGGACGTTGTTTATTCACTCCAAAATAATATGAGCCGTCTATTGAATGGAAATGTTCGCACAAAACAATGAAATTTCCGGCAACATTTTCATCGTTGCTTCGTCCGGCATAAACAGCTCTATGGACATTTGGCTGATCGTATGTGAAAAGTTTCCATTTAATTTGTCCGCGCGTCTTCCATGAAGCGTCCTCTACAAACGGCGACAGCGCTAATTCTTTGTTTTTTAATTCATCTACGCTCGCCCAAACCTCGCCGTTATCGCGGTGCATCGCCTCTATTTCGAGTGCGGCGGTGTATAAATCAGAAAAAATACCCTGGTCGTTTCCCGAAAGAACGTTGAATGCGCTGATTTGATAACTTTTGAATTTGATAACTTCTTTTTGCGTTTTGTTTATGGCGATAAGTCCGCTGGCTAAAGCCAAAATCGTTATTGTTGAGATAAGCATGAAAAAAATCTCAAACCTTTGTCTTTTCGGCTGTATTATTACAGTTCCCATATTGTCACGCCAAATAGTCTTCGCGCTGCGATTTTAATTCACTTTCATCAAACTCCTCGGTCGGCTGAAAGTCTTCGGATGTTTGCGGCGTAGAATCTTCCAAATCCGATATATCGTCCGCATCGCTGTTATCGTTATTTTCCGGTTTCGTATCTTCTTTGGTTTCATCGTCGATGAAATTGATATTGTCGTTTTGCGGAATTATAATCATTCCGTTGTCGCCCTTCATAGTCTCAATAAGATCTTCGCGTCCTATCAAACGTAAATGTCTTTCACGACGGTATTCGTTTCTGTGATCAGGGCAAAATTTCGGATAAATATACTGACGCGGAAAAACTTTAATGGTAAATTGATTCTCGCACTGTTCCAAAGCGCAAGTCATCGTTTGTTCCACTACAGTCGTATATTTATGCTGAATTGTTTGGTTTTTTAGATTTACGTCTTCCGGCTTTGCCCTTTTGCGTATTCTATACCTGTCTTTTCTATGTTCTACGCAATACTTTGAAATATGAATACCGTGAAAAACTTTTTCACATCCCGGATACATACATTTCTTTTCTTTAAATTTTTGTCCCCGCGGGGTTTTGGGTAATTGCATATATTCTCCTTAATCTTCTTCTATCAAATTTTTGGTATAAATATAATGAAAAAAAGCATAAAATGCTGCATAAATAATAAAATTTTTTAAATTTTTATATATTTATTTTATATTAAGCGTCTTTTGCTCAAAATCTTTATATGTTTTATTTTTACGATATTCAATAAATTTCTCGAACTGTGAACTCGTCAAAATCTTTTTTGTTTCTTGAATATTTGCCAATAAACAAATAGAAAGCGCTGAGTGTACTTTCCCGATTTCGGAAGAGAGCTCTTCTACTTTTTCAATATCAGGATTTTCTTTATATGACTCATATAGAAGTTTCTCCCTCAAATTTTTCAACTGGGCAAAATAAACGGAATCTTTTGAAAAACTAATTTTTTTAAGTCTAATAAACTCTTCTTCTTGCTGTGGAGATAAATTTAAAATCGTTTTGAAATTTTCTTTTTGACAATTTTGACAATTTTTGTTTCCTTCCGAAAAAACATAAAAAAACATGCCGACAAGCAAAACTATAATAATTTCTGTTTTATACATAAAAGCTCCTATTGATCGTCAAAAAGTGAATAAAAATTATTATTTTGCGCAAAAAGCAACAATTCCGTAGTGGATGTAATATCGAAATCTTGTTGATAATTTTTATTGTTAAACAAAAAAATTCCGGCAAAAATACAAAAAATAGGGATAACAACTGTTGCCGGCAAAACAATTTTTCCTGCGACAATACGAAATCTGATTTTCGGATATACGTTTCGAGGAATTTGTGAAACCGCACATATCTGTGAAATGAAATCGTCGTAATTACTCATTGAAATTTTCCCTTATTTTTTGTTTTAGCCGCGAAATCTCTACTCGCAACGCCCCCGAACTCTTGCCGGTGATTACCGATAGTTCCTCAAAACTAAGCCCGTCGACTTCTTTGCCCACCAATAAAAACCTTTCATCAACCGAAAGAGAATCAAGTATTTTTTTAACAAAATCTTTCTCGCTTATTCTGCTTTCGCCGCTTTTTACCTCAATATTTTCGTCAAGAGCGGTTTCGCGCCGTTTTTTTTTCTTGTTTATGAATTTTATTGTCTCGTTTAGCGTAATTCTATAAAGCCAAGTTGAAAACGCCGACTCAAAACGAAAATTTTTTATACTCTTGTAAACAACCATAAAAACCGAATACAAAACCGTTTCAGCGTCAATCTCATTTGCAAGCGAGCGAAGTGAAATGCGCCATACGAAAGGAGCGTAATAGTCATAAATTTTCTTAAACCCGCGCTCGTTACCGTAATTTTTCAAATCCTCCGGCGGTAAATCCTCAAACCGTTCCAACGCTCCTCCACATATTTATTAGTTATCTCAAAAATTCATTTTGTTACGCCGTAAAGTCAAATTAGTTCGAAATTTATCGAAAACTTTACTTCGTTTGTTGAAACCAGTACACCTGTCTTGTATTTTCTACATTTGTGCGTTATGTACATATTTACCGAACCCAAGAAATAATAAACAGGCGTTAAAAAATTTCTTAACAAACATACAAAATTATCTTCGGTTTTTGCGGATAGAAAAACGCTTTTAGATAGAAAGTCCCCTCAAATACACTGGACTTTCTATTTCTGAGTTCCAAAAATTAAACTTATTTACGCAAATTGAGTTTCGCAAGCAACTCGCGATACTCGCCTACGTCGCGAGATTTCACATAATCCAGCAACGACTTGCGTTTTCCGACCAACTTTGTAAGACCGTATCTGGTGTGATTGTCTTTTTTGTTTGTTTTAAGATGTTGAGTCAAATTACGGATTCTTTCCGTAAGAATCGCAATCTGAACACGGCTGTTTCCCGTATCTGTTGCGTTGGCGCCGAATTCCGCAACAAGTTCTGCGGTTTTTTCTTTTGTAATGGACACAATTCACTCCTTGAAAAAGTAACGCTTAATAATTTCTACGTCCGAACCGATTTGCGTGACCAATTCCTCTTGGGAATCAAATCGCCTGTCATGCCTGATAAACCGGTGCAGCCAGAGCGCACACTCGCCGCCAACCGCCGGATCTTCTTTTATTTTATCCAGCGAGAAGAACTCCAAATGGAGTTCCCGATTTCCGAATGTCGGGCAGTCTCCGTAATACAAACATCCTTTTATTGAATGCTTGCCGTAAGAAACTTCCGCTACATACACGCCCGAAGGCGGAACAACCTTTTGAGTCGCCAACGGCGATTTAAAATTCAGCGTAGGATAACCCAAGACGCCGCCCAAATGCTCGCCCCTGATTCGTCGCCCCGTAATCAAATACGGATGCCCAAGCAGATTCACGGCTTCGTCAATGCGGCCTTCAAGAAGCAACTTTCTTATCGTTGTCGAACTTACAATCGCATTGTTTTCACCGTACAAACCAATTACAGCGTTCGTAAAATCGTTTTTGCCGCCGACAAATTGAGCGTTTTTTTGTAAATTTCCTAAATTTTTATTTCCATAATGCTGATTTTCGCCCGAAACAAGTTCTATACAACCAAATTTTTTATGCAAAATTTCGTTTTCAAAGTCGATTTTAGGCATTTTCGCGAGATTTTCGTCAAACGGAATTACCATACAAACATCAACGCCTAATTTTTCAAACAAGATAAATTTTTCTGAAGTTGCGGTTAGTTTCATTATGCAGGATTTCTGGATAACTTCGCGGGTGTGCGGCTCAAAAGTTATTATACACGACAATGCGCGAAGTTGCTTTGCACGCGACACGACCTTTTCGATTAGAATTTTATGTCCGTTATGAACTCCGTCAAAATTTCCAAGCGCGGCGACGGTTTCTCCAAAAATTTTTGTTTCGCTGTCAAAATGAATGATTCGCATAACTATCTTTTCCGCGGTTGAAATTCCCGCGGGCGGTCGCTGATTATAAGCATAGTGTCGTTAAAATATTCCGGGAATCTATTAACCAAATCAAGAAGTTCTCGCTTAACTCTAATAATTCCTACGTCTCCTCTCGGCGCAATTTTAAGATATATATCACCCAAGAAAATCGCTTTTTCATAGTCTTTCAAATCAAACAAATAAAGATAACACAGATTTTTGACAAAATCGGGGTCGCTCAAATAATTACTCCATTTTTCCAAATGATTAATTGCATTTTCATACTGTCCCATTCGAGATAGAACTACTCCGTAATACAAAAACGCATCTCTTTGCGTAATGTCTTTTTTTAAAATACTTTGAAACGTATTTTTGGCTTTTTCGAACCAGCCTTTTTCCATGTAAATCACACCTATCATTGTGGTCGCTTGCGCCCAAGTGTCCGCCGATTGAGCCGATTGTGTCAAACATATAAGCGCCCTGTCAACGTCATCGCCCAAAAACCAATCGTTGGAATTTTTGGCGTAACTTTTCCAGTTTTCGCTTTCGTAACGTTGCCAAGCAGTCAAATACCATGCCTTGCCCCGCATTAAAAGCGAAGTGTCGCTTTTTTGAATGGAATCCGGCTGTTTTGAAATGATATCAAGCGCTTCTGAAGTTTTTCCCTTGTCGAGAAATTCGGTTATTGATTTTTGAGGTTTTAAGACAAAAGGCGACGGCAATGAAATTTTGGCTGTCAGCATAAAAACCAAAAAAACAGCGCAAGCGGTTGAAATAATGACTGAAATTATAATTGTCGCTAACAGATGGCCGCTTTTACGTTCGTTATTGTACATTTTCATCCTCATCTAAGGATTCTATTTCTATCGGCTGCATATCCGTATCAAAAACCTCTGTCGTGTCCGACGACTGCTCGGTTTTTCTCAAAATTTCTTTAGGTTTGAAATGAATTTGTTTTAACTCGGATATTGAAGCGGACAATTTCCCAAAATCCGCGACGCCGCAGAGAATAGTGCTTATTTTCATCCAACCGTGATATACAACCGGTATAGTGTCTTTTGTGAGAGGGTAAATATCGGTTCTGCACCAAGTGTTACTGTGATAAATTTCGACGGTATCCGAAAAAATATCTATATAGTGAAGCCGTTTTATATTTATTTCAACATTACGCCCTTTTGTTCTGAAATAAGGCTTTCCGGAAATGTCTGAAATATCGGCTTTCTTTATTATTTCCGAACCGCCGTTTCGGTATTGTACCAAAACCGTAGGAAATCCGCAAAAGCAAACCCCTGCGAAAACAAGTGTAAATAAAAGAAACTTAATCCGCAAGTAAAACTCCCTGATCGCGAGTGAAATCATCACGGGTTCTGTAAATCGTCATAAGTCCCGCCACTCCTGAATTATACAGTTTGTCGTAAACATTGTCGTCTTTTACTAAAATAAAACAATTGGTCGTCGGCGCGTTCGGCTCCTCTTTGTACACGTCTCCTAAATTAATTATATCTTCTTCAATATTTGAAAATTTCTCCTCTTCGGATTCGGCGTCAACCAAATTTTGACTCGCCTGTTTTTCAAATTCTTTCTCAATTTTGTTCCCGTCAAGGCTTTGCGCCCACAAAATGTCTCTGTCTTCAACATTTGCGTTTTGTAACGACAAACAATTTATAAACACGTCTATACCGTCGTCGTCAATATTTTCTACTTTTTCTAAATTAAACAAAAATTTATTTATTTCCCCGTCCGCAATATAATCGTTTATCTCGTCAATCAAAATGCCGGGCTTGTCTTTTGCAGTCATATTTCCGACTACATGCACAATCAAAAAATCTCCGATTTCTTCTACTTCGTATCTCATAAAATCTCCTTTGCATCCCTTTCTACAAACTGTACGTCACGAACAAACAACAAGTCGATATACTCCAAAAAATCATTTGTAACCGTTTCTTTAAGTTTCCAGCCGTTTCTTATAAATCTTGCGGATTCCTGCTCTATTTCATCAAAAATATCTTTTGGCTCTCGTTTCAAACCAACTTTTATTCTGTGTTCTTTATATTCCAACATTTTTCTTCCAAAATTATTTTTATAGGAAAATAATTTTTCTCTTAAGATATTTGCTTAATTTTATTTATCTTTAACAAATAATTACACATTTCTTTAGGTTCAAAAAGAGCTGATTATAAATTGTAAAGAAATTTTATTTGGCGGCGGGAACGTACATAATTCCGGATTTTTAGAAACAAGATAGACGAAAATAAACAAATTCTTGATGAATTGTATGAATATTTAGTATATTATTAAAAAATTTAATTTTTATTGGTATAAATTATGAAAAAAATAAATGAAACGTTAAAAAATGTATTGCCGCTGAACTTAACGATTTTAATTGCAATGGCAGCGGTAGGAATAATGATAGTGACTTTGATTTTTAGCACAAATAAAATCATTGTTTGGGTCATCGGCTCGTTTGTTTTGGTATTTCTTGCAACTGATTCCATTTTGTTGTATTTTCTTTCAAAAAAATTATTTTCTCAAAAGAGAAATCAAGAGTATGAAACATGGAAATCCGAAACGATAGATCATTTGTCAGATACTTATTCGCATCTATACAATAATATATTCGCAGCGATTTTAGGTGCGGCGGAAGTTTTATTGCAAAGTGTTCCGGACATGCAAAAAGAGTACGTAAATATAATAATAAAAAATGTAAAAGAGGCGGACGTTTTAAACAAGCGATTGTTGAATTCGGACAAGAAAACGGAAATGGAAGCCGTTCCAGTCGATATGCATAAATTATCAGATAAAACGTCCGATGAAAATAAAATTGAGCGCAATGAAAAAATAAACTCAAAGAAAATTTCGTCAATACTTATAGTGGACGATAATGTGTCTATAATAAAAGTAGTTAAGGCGATGCTTAATCGAATCGGGTATTCCGTTGTAACCGCTGAGAGCGGATTTGATGCGATAGAAATGTTTAAGGAAAGATCAAATGATATTGCGCTCATTATTTTAGACATGATTATGCCTAATATGGACGGGATTTCATGTTTTTACGAACTGAAGAAAATTAAAGATGACGTTAAAATTCTGATTTCCAGCGGGCTTATTGATAATTCAAGCATTGAGGATATGAAGAAAGACGGACTTTGCGGGTTTATCAAGAAACCATATTCTTATTACGAGCTTGAAAATGCAGTAGCGAATGCTATAAAATTATAGATTCGGATAAGTTGAGGATGAAATTTGGGCGGCGCCTGTTTTTATATAAACTTCCATTCGGTAATTATTTTTACATTTAATTAAGTCGGTCGTTTGGACGGTAGAGTATAAAAAAGGAGTTTTTGTGAACATCATTTTTTTTGGAACGGCGGAATTCGGAATACCTGTGCTTAAAGCGATACTGAATTCGTCGCATAAAATCTCCGCTGTAATAACCGCTCCTCCTAAACCTACAGGACGCGGGTTGCATTTACGAAAATCGCCGATAAATAATTTTGCCGACGAGAATCTATTATCGCCGATTTTTACCCCTGATAATTTTGAAGATGAAAATTTTATAAAGGAATTAAAAAATATTAAAGCCGATATTTTTTTGGTGGTAGCGTTTTCCATACTTCCAAAAACAGTTTTTGAAATTCCAAAAAACGGAACATATAACATTCACGCATCGCTTTTGCCGCAGTTTCGTGGTCCTGCGCCAATACAAAGAGCGATAGAAAGCGGTGCAAAAAAAACAGGCGTTTCAGTTTTTCGCATAGACAGCGGAGTTGATACGGGCGATATTGTGATTCAAAAGGAATGCGAAATTCTTGATGACGATACGACGCCATCGCTTTATGAGAAATTAAGCGTTCTGGGCGCAACCGCTTTTATCGAAGCCGTGAAAGAAATTGAAGCCGGAAGCGTTGAATATAAAACTCAAAACATAAAAAACGCGTCAAAAGCGCCGTTGTTAAGAAAAGAAGAGTCAATAATAAACTGGCGAAACAGCGCTGTGGATATTGCGAATAAAGTTCGCGCGTTCAAACCGTTCCCAACATCTATAACGACGCTTTACGGACGGCAAATTACAATAGAAAAAGCGTTTGTTAAATGTGCTGTTTCCGACAAAAACAATAAAATCGGAGAAATAATCTTAATAAACAAAAACGAAATTTTAGTACAAACAGGCGACGGGATACTTACGATTACGGAATTAAAACCTGCGGGGAAACGGGCAATGTCTATTTGTGATTACGCAAATGGAAATCAAATACGGAAAGGAATGGTTTTTGAATGATAAAAGAAAAAAAAAGTTCATTAAAAAAACATAGCGGTTTTGAAAAAAAAGACGCTCGCAGCGTCGCATTTGAGGCGTTGAGTCAATTTTTTATTAAAGGCTATGATATTGAGTCCGTCGTTGATAAACTGTTTGACAAAAAAGATAGAATTACAGGCGAATACTTGATAAGTCAGCAAGAAAAAAATCTTAGTTTTGAAATAATTTACGGTATTTTGCGAAATAAATCCCGTCTTGATTTTGCAATAGATAAATATTTGGTTCAAGCGGTTCAGAAAGAAGAAAAACTTAAGATAATATTAGAAATAGGCGCATATCAAATTTTATTTATGACAAGAATTCCCGATTTTGCAGCAGTTAACGAAAGCGTAAATTTGTGTAAAAAAAATACACAGACCGTAAAATTCTCAAACCTTGTAAATGCGGTTTTACGAAAATTATTGACAAACAAAAATAAAGCGTTAGAAATCCCAAATAATTTTTCGTTTGCTGAAAAAATCGCCCTTGAGTATTCACACCCTCTGTGGCTTACACAAAAATGGATAGAACAGTTCGGGAAAACGCCGACACAAAAAATCTTGGAATATAACAACACTATTCCTAATATTTTTGTTCGCAGAAATTCGTTGCTTGCCAATAAAAACAAGTTTGAGGCTATGATAGCGAAAAATTGTGAAGGATCCGTAAAATCTACCGGATTTAATAATTTATATTACCGCGTAAAATCCGGCGAAAAATTTGAAAAATCCGATTTGTTTTTGGCGGGACAATGCACAATTCAGTCGCCATCGTCTGGATGGACGGTTGCGTTGCTTGATGTAAAAAACAATAAAAGCGTTTTAGATTTATGCGCGGCGCCCGGAGGTAAAACCGCGCTTATTGCCGAGATTGCTCCGAATTCCCGAATATTGGCGGCGGATATTAGTTTCAATAGAGCGAAAATGATTTCCAATATGCTTAAACGGCTTTTGATAAAAAATGTCGATTTAGTCGTAAGCGACGGGAGAAAACTTTCGGTTCGTGAGGAATTCGACTATGTTTTAGTCGATGTTCCATGCAGTGCGACAGGGGTAATAAATCGTCATCCGGAATCGCGATGGATTCGCAGTCCGGACACAATTGAAAAGTCAGCCGAAAAACAAAAAGATATATTTAACGAAGCGGCAAAATTTGTAAATATCGGCGGAACAATAGTGTATTCGACTTGTTCGCTTGAAAAAGAAGAAAATAAAGAAGTGGTGGAATACTTTTTAAAAAATAACAAAAATTTTAAGTTGATTCCGGCAAAAACTATAATTTTAGACAGTCAATTGCTTTCTTCCGATGGAAATTTTTTGGAAATCACTCCGAATAAGAATGCAAACGATGCGATTTTTGCAGCGAAATTTGAGCGGACGGAATAGTCGTTTGAACGGGTTGTTTTAAAAAGATAAGAAATAAAATTATGAAAAAAAAATTGAAAAATTTTTTGTTTTTGTTTATTATTATATTTATAGTAAGTTTTATTTATATTTTCGTACGCAATTTTTTAATTAAGTGTCTAAACCTTTATAACGAATCGCTCCAAAATTAGCGGTTACATTTATGCCTTTAAATCTAAAAGTTCGCCAAGCATTTTGTCCTGTATTTTTATTACCTTTGAATTGAACGCTAAATCCGCTTTCGCTTTTATAAGTTCTGCGGTTTCTTCGGCAAAATCCGTCGCTGAAAGCCTCTTGCTTGGAGATTCAATTTTATGCATTGCGGTAATCTCCGTTCCGGAATCCTGGCTTGTCTGCACAACTACGGTTTTAGCAAATCCCGGCGTGTTTATATTAGCCGTGTTGTGAGCGCTGACGTCGGTTCGCAAAATATCCGCTTTAATAGCGGAAATCGAAGACATGACGGAAGAAATCATAATACTCTCCTTTTATTAAAATATACTATTCGCCGAAAATAGAATAATTAATTTATGCAAGGCAAAAAAGAATATCCGAATTTCACAATAATTAAATTAAAGTAAGCATTGAAAATTACGATAAATACTAAGAAGGATCTGTATATTTACCATGGAGGGTATTATGATACAAAGATGGGGAAACTGTTTTGTTTCTGCAAAACCGCATTTAACGTTTGGATTTCAGAATAACGGCGTAAGAAAACAATCGGCATTTCAACCGGAATATAATAGAACAGATAAAAAAGATGAATTTATACATGGAAAGATTGTCGAATCTTTTGGAATGTATAAGAGTAAAGAAATGCAGACACTGAATATATCAGGCGCAAATACGTTGGCCCCGGAATTGTTCGAAGCAAATAAATTTAAGCCGAACAGCGATTTGTCCGTAATAGAAGAGATAAAAGAATTTGAAGTTAAAACGGTTGAAAACATCGAACGACCGGAACAGATAAACGAATATTATATGATTAAGGATATGGCTTTTAGAATAAAAGAAGCGGTTAAAAGCGGTGAAACCGTTATCGTCGCAAGCGGGGAAATTAACAAACTGTTGCAATTAGACGACGAAGAGTTGAATTTGATGTTTGATGATGGTAAAATAAAAATTTTGCCAAACGATATATCCAATTATATTTCGGAACTTATAAGGTTAAAAGGAAAATCGTGGGACCCTATGACGCCTCTTGAAGATTACATTAAAACTATACCGACAATAGATTCTTTGTCGCTGTTCGCACAGATATATGCTTTTGAAAGTATCCTGGAAGACGTTAGTTATGAGAATAATGATTTCGGGACTGAAATTTCTTCCATGGTAAAGAGGACTTTGCTGGATCTGAACACAGGAATCAAAGAAATATGCGGCATGCACGGCGGCGTATTTGCTATAGCGCCGAATTCGGGAATTCAAGATTCGCAATACAACAACGCAGATATTGCCGGAAACGGTTTGAAAGAGATTTTTAATATAGACGACTTTTTGCTTTCTTTTGACGATTATAAAAATATGGGAGGCAGCCAGATTGACGGCGGGGAATATCAATCCCGTATTTATGAAATGATTAGCGATAAATTTGTCAATGTTCTTGCGGGTTTTTACGAAAAGAACATACTTGACGGTGAGGAATTCCAAATTAAATTAAATGCGGCGGTCGACAAAGGTTTTGCCAAGGCAGACAGAATGACAAAAAAAGCGGCGTTTCACTGTTCAAAACAGAAAGAAAATTTCCTGAGACAGTCTATTGAACCGTATATAAAACCTTTTCAATCAGGCGCCGCATCCTTTCGCAAAGATGTTATTAAATATATACGGGGAATTGAAAAAAATAAAATAGCCTGGTCTGAATATGTAATTAAAAAAGCTAAATGCGACGAGGAAGTAATTAAATATCGTGCGGCAGAAACCGGATATGACGAAGCCGGCGTAAAACTTAAAACGGTTAAAGAACTTGTCAAAGATAAATTACAAAAAAGTTATGAAATGGGATGGAAATCGCATTGACGAGCAAAAAATTCCTTGTAAAAAAAATTCTTGACAACAAATAAATAAAAATGGTATATTAAACCCGATTTGGCAGGTTAGCTCAGTAGGTTAGAGCATTGGAATCATAATCCAAGTGTCCGGGGTTCAAATCCCTGACCTGCTATTATTCAATTTTTCGTTGATTATCTCTTATGATTATTTCAAAAGTTAAAAATTTCTTATCAAAATATTCAATAAACAATTGCTCTATAGCGATTGCTTTTAGCGGCGGAACGGATTCTACCGCGCTCTTTCATATTTTATGCGAAATAAAAAACGAATTTAATTTACGGCTTTTTGCAATTCACATAAATTACCATTTAAGAGAAAACGATTCGGACGAAGATCAAAATTTTGTGGAATATATATGTAAAAAACATGATGTTGAGTTATTTTTGAAAACTTTACACATGTCTAATAATATGAGCGGGTTAGAAGAAATTGCAAGATGCGAGCGATATAAATTTTTTGAGCGGATTAAGAACGAAAAGAACATTAAATTTATTGCGACCGCTCATACCGCAAACGATCAGGCGGAGACGTTGATTTTCCGTTTGGTTCGTAAAAGCGGAATGGTTGGCGCGGCGGGTATTTTGCAATTTCGCGAAGACGGAATAATCCGCCCTCTTTTATGCGTAACGCGAAATGAACTTTTGGAATATTTGACGAAAAATAACCTTTCGTGGCGGGAAGATAAAAGTAATTTTGATTTAAAATTCAGCCGAAATCTAATAAGGCATAACGTTATTCCGGAACTCGAAAAAATAAATCCGTCTGCGGTTATTCATCTTGCCGGATTTTGCGAGTTTATTCAGCAAACAAATAAAAAACAAATTTGTAACGGCGAAAACAATTGTTTTTTGTTCAAAAAAGATGAGAATATAACTAAAATAATGGAAATTTGCTTTGAAAAAGAATTGGTTTTAAACGAAGTTCACTGTGAAAATATCAAAAAAAGCCGTTCAAAGACAGGAAACGTTTTACTTCTCCCCAACGATTTCAACATGATTGTATTAAAAAATTTTCTACTGTTCAAAAAAAATAACGATAAGTCCTTAGAAATTAAAGAAATAATCGTTAACGAATCCGAAAAAGAAGTTGTCATAAATGATTTGTGGAAAATAATTATTTCTAACGAAATCCCTAAAAAAGGCGAAAACGCCGCCGTTGTTTCAAAAAACGATTATCCGCTGAGAATAAAAAAATTGTCACAAAACGATTACTTAAAGAACGACACAAAAACAGCGTTTGAACGAATGAAAAAAATAGGTTTGTCAAAATTTGAGAGAGAAAATTCTCCAGCCGTTTTTAATTCAAAAGGAAATTTACTCGCTTCGGCGTATTGTTCGTGGAAATTTGATGGAAATATTACCGGATTTCGTTGGATTAAAGTAAGAAACGCAGATGGTTAAATTATGAAATTGATGAAAATATGACGATTAAAAGCGCCTATATTTTGCCGTTTTCTTCAAAAAACTTCTCCAACTTCTTTATTGAGACGCTTTCAATCGGCTTGATTTTCGGTTCGGCGAATAATTTCAGCGATAACTCTTCTACCAGAAAGCAAAATCTTTCAGCAAACGTTTCAAATTCAACTGGTTTTTCATGTATTTTCTCGACAAATTCGACAGATTTCTCCTGATAAAAACTAATAGTTTTTTCGCACTCCTCATAATGCTTTGGCGAGTTTAGGCATTTATCGATTTTGCAAATAAGCGCATCAATATAAAACGAATACCTTTCAAAAATCACAAGCGGGCAATATCCCGAAACAAATTGTTCAATATAAATTTCAAGTTCGGTTTTTATGTTTTGAAGGATTTTATGCTTAGGCGTTTTTGCAATGGTTACGTCCAAATATTGTCGAACTTTAGATGCGGAATTTGCAAATTTTATAAAATCGTTTACGACGGATTTCTCGCTTTTTCGCAAAATTTCCAAGCGTTGTTTGCGGACTTCGTCAAATTCACGCCAACTTTTTACATTTATTATTGGAAAACAAACCGCGTCGCGGACAATTTCAAACAGTCGTTTTGAAACGAAATCGCCGCCGCCGTACGCTTTTGCCATGAGTTTTATATTTTGCGGCAAGCGAAGATTTTTTTCCAACCAGCCGAAATCTTCATTCAAAGAAAATTCCAAAAGTTTCGCCAACCCGAAAGGATTTCTTCTGTCGGCGGTTTCCGGCGATGCAAACCAGACAATATCGACTCCGTTTTGTTCTGCATTTAACGCCGGGTAGCCGAAATCGGTTTCGCAGTTTTTGATTATTTCCGTATCCAAATCGACATTTTTTATAAATTCGACGTAATTTTCAACAATTTTCTGGTGATTCTTTATGGTTTTTTGTTGCAGCAAATTTCCTAACTTTCCTCCGCTATTACCGCTTTCTGCGTTTTTTAGCAGTAAATTTCTATCTTTTTTCAAATTCTTCGTAAAACCTATGACGCTTTTATCTTTTGCGACAACGGCTATCCGCATTTTCAGGAAATCCGGTATTTCTTCAACGTTAAAAATTTTATTGTCGTAATTCTTTCCAAACAAAACTTGGATTGTTTGGCATAACGCTTGTAAAAACGAAATTTGCGGCGGGGAAAAAATTTTGTTTTGCAGAACGGTTAACTCTTTGTGATTCTTTTTCATTTCTTCAAAGATTCTTTTCGCATTAGTTTCGACGGGAATAAAATTTTTTCGCTCGGCTTTAGGCAAAGTTCTTATCAGTTCTTCGATTTTTTGCGGCAAAAGCGGCGTAATAAGCCAATCAAAAACATCGTCGCGGATAAAAATCAGTTCGTTTTCGTAAACGGTTACCGTAATTCCGTCGTCGTCCTGTCCGAAATTGCAGCGGTACGACAACTCAAATCTCGTATTGCCGACACCGAAGGAATCGGGATATTCGTCTTTAATTCCCGCAAAAATCGGCGGCACGATTTCACTTTCAGAAACCGTTAAAAATTCATTGATGTTTTTTTCTTTTTCATGTTTAATCCAGCCGCTTAATTGCCTGTCGGACGAAATATTTTCTGGGATCTTTTTGTCGTAAAATTCAAAAAGCGCTTCGCGCGAAAACATCTGTCCTACAATTCTGCGCTGAATCTCAATCTCTTTAAGTTTCTCTATAAGTACAAAATTTTTCTGGAAAAACGGAAATTCGGCGCTCATATTCCTTTCGACCAAAGCCGATTGAATAAAAATTTCTCTTGCGGCTTTTAAGTTGATATTTCCGTAAAATCTCTTTTGTCCGCCTGATATTTCCAGACCGTAAAAAAGTATGGTTTCTTCGCAAACTACACTCGCAGTTTTTTCGTCATAAAACGCAACACCGTACTTTCGTTTGAGTAAATCCGGTACAAATTCTATGATCCACTTCGGATCAATCGGTCCTAAAGTTCGCGCGAAAACACGGCTTGTTTCGGTAATTTGCTGCGCCATGATCCACTGAGATTTTCGCCTCTTTCCACCGGCAAGAGCCGAGCCGGGAAATATGTAACACGTTCTGTTTTTTGTCGCGAGATAGGCGTTTTTTTCGCCGTCGAATACGGCGACGTTTGCAACAAGTCCGGCGCAAATCGACTTGTGAATCGCCCAGCGGTTAGTTTCGCTTAAATTCTCAAAATCTATTTTTACCTTGTCGAAATTTTTATCATATTCCTTACAAGTTGTCGAAATTTGCTCATAAATATCACCCCATTCGCGCATTCTGTTAAACGACAAAAAATGCTGTGAACAATAATCTCTCATAGCCTTTTGCGATTTTCTTAATTCGTCAAAAGAATTGTGAAAAACGCTCCACATTTTCAATAAGGACATAAAATCCGAATAAATATCAATAAATTTTTGGTGCGCGTTATCGGCGGCAAGTTCTTTTTCTACCGGACGTTCTCGCGGGTCAATAATCGAAAGTCCCGCGGCGATTATAGCGACTTGTTTACTTACTCCCTCTTTTTGCGCCTGAATTATCATCCGCGAAACATGGGGTTCAAGTGGAAATTTCGCCATAATTTTTCCGATTTGCGTTAATTGAAGACTTTCGCTTTGTTTACCGTAAATCGCTCCCAACTCGTATAATTGGTTTATCGCATCGTCGATTCGCTGCGGCTGAGGCGGCTGAATAAACGGGAAATTTTTTATGTCGCCCAAATTCAAGTTAAGCGTTTGCAAAATAACGCCCGCAAGGTTTAGCCGTTGAATTTCGGGAGTCCTGAAATCCTCGCGCCCGTCAAAGTTCTTTTTGGAATAAAGCCGAATGCAAATTCCGTCGCTGACGCGCCCGCTTCTGCCGCAGCGCTGCGTTGCTTCCGCTTTACTGGTTTCTTCTATAGGAAGACGGTTTGTGCGCAGATTTGGAACGTATTTTGCTATTCGAACAAGTCCGGTATCGACTACGAATTTAATCTTTGCAAGCGTAATAGACGTTTCTGCTATATTGGTGGAAACTATGATTTTTCTCGCATCCGTATCTGCAAAAATTCTATTTTGTTCTGCGTTTGAAAGCCTTGAAAAAAGCGGCAGAATTTCTGTAGAATCCTGCAAAAAACGTCCTTTTAATTTTCGTGTCGTTTCCAAAATATCTCTTTCGGCGGGCATAAAAACCAAAACATCGCCGGAGTCGGAAATTTTTATGATATTTTCGACAGCCTTTATCGCCCTGTCGATATAGCTTTCGCTGTTTTCGATATCGTCGTAAATTATTTCGACCGGAAACATCCGTCCCGAAACGTTAAGTACCGGCGCATCGTCAAACGCTTTTGAAAAAAGCGATGTGTCCATCGTAGCGGACGAAATAATTATTCTTAAATCTCGCCGTTTTGGCAGAATTTTTCGCAAATATCCCAGAGTCAAATCTATATTTAGCGAGCGTTCGTGTGCTTCGTCGATGATTATCGCGGAATATCCTAATAATTTCGGATTTTGCGCCAATTGTGCAAGCAATATTCCGTCGGTCATGCATAAAATTTTAGTGTCTTTTGATAACTTTTTTGAAAATCTTATTTCATATCCTACAAGCGAGCCAAGCGTCGTTTTAGTTTCGTTTGCGATTCGTTGAGATATGGATGTCGCGGCGATTCTTCGCGGCTGCGTTATGACGATTTTTCCTTTTTCGCCAAACCCTAATTCCAAACAAATCTGCGGTAGTTGAGTAGTTTTACCCGACCCGGTTTCTCCGCAGATAATTATTACCTGTTCTTTTTTGAGCAGTGAAATTATTTCGTCTTTTTTTTCTAAAATCGGAAGCAATAATTATTCCTTATATTTATAGAAAAATTTATTTCCTGTTTATTTTACAGGGAAAATACTTTTTGTCCTTAATTATTGTTTAATCTATAACTTTAACGCGGTAATAAGAAGCGTTGACTCCGTAACGGAAACAATCACATTATGATAATGAGAAATTTCGCAACCTGATTTTCGCAAATATTATTTTATTAAAAGTTTCGACTATAACCAAACTGAATAGACAGAGGGAAACAGTGCCGAATTACTCGAAAAACTTGACTTTTACTGTGGCAAATGGTATTTTATGTGAGTACCTTTTGAAGGTCTTCGGTCTTCGGTCTTCGGTCTTCGGTCTTCGGTCTTCGGTCTTCGGTCTTCGGTCTTCGGTCTTCGGTCTTCGGTCTTCGGTCTT
>JAIRUI010000046.1 GCA_031254455.1 Chitinispirillales bacterium
TTTTATCGTTTCCTACTCTCGGCGACAGTGAAAAATACCAAGAAGTTTTCTTGGAAAATTCCAAAATCGTATCCGTATCCGCAGACGTAGTATCGGTATCGGCAATTAACGTATCAACCGCTTGCGTATCGACAAAATTTGTATCCAGAACTGAAATTTCTTCTTGTGAAAAAACACTTGCCGCGAACAAAAAAAACATAATTATAGCAGATATTATATTATTTTTGTTCATCTTTTTGTCTTTCGGCGTAAGAAACTTGCATATAATTCGGAAAAACGTCGTCGATTGTCATTAAATTTTCGCTTTCGGCGGCGATTTTTGCGGCAACCTCTCCCCTATTTTTCGCAAGTTTTTCCACTTCAAAAGAATTTTCAAAAAACTGAGGAATTTTTTTCAGCGCACTATCGCTAAATCCCGAAAACGAATAAATAACGTCGTCGGTTTTTTCGCACATTTCAATCGCCGACTCAAACGAAATTCTCTTTTCGTCAAAAATCCGCATAAATCCGTTTTGCATGTTAAATCTCGCAAAAAAAACCTCGTTTCGTCTCGCGTCCAGAAACACGGAAACTTTTTGAATTTTTCCCGAACTTCTTGCGATACATTCAAGCGACGAAACAGATTTGACCTGTACGTCCGAATCGGCAAAAAAACCTTTGGCAAAAGCGATTCCTATACGCAATCCCGTAAAACTTCCCGGTCCGGCGACAATTCCGCAGCGTCGAATATCGCTTGCTTTTATGTTTGCTTTTTTAAGTAAATCTGTAAATATCCCGCTTATTTTATCAACCAAATTTCGTCCCAAATCACCGCAAAATTCAGCCAAGACTTCGGAATTTTCGACAAGCGCAAACGAAACCTCGCTCATTGAAGTATCAATACCCAAAACTATCATTTTTTATCACTTCCAATTTTGAAACGCCGCCTTGTGAGTTTATTTTTTGCTGTGAGCACAAATAAATATCCACATAAAACAAGTCTATTTTATATTTCAAATCGGTCATTTCGACTTGGGTCAATTCTTTTGCAAAAAACTTCCGCGATAAAAACCTATAATCCGAATTTTTAGGATTAACCGAAATCGCTACGTCGTAATCAAAATAATAGAGTTTTTTCTGTCCTAAATCGCCCGTTACAATAACTTTTTTCCCTGTTTTTTCTCTCAAAATTTTGGCGGAAACCACAGCGGTCTCATACGCCATAGGATTATTTTTATCATAAATTATTACAATGGAATCCTTATTAAAACTTGTAAAATCCCGCCCGCTTCCGTTTGAAATCAAACTTATGTCATAATCAAGTTTTTTATACTCGTTTTTATTTTGTAGAATTGAATTTATCGCAGATTTTACCTCAAAATCAAGCGAAGGATTTATAACGGCGCAAACGCTTAATTCGTCAAATTTTATTATATTAAAATTCGGCAGTTTAAGTTTAAGCAAATTTATATCGCTTTTCCTAAAAAGCATCGCAGTCATATTTCTTTTTGCGCCAAGCGTAATTATCGGATCGTTATTTCCTATATTTTCAACGGAAATCGTTTGACAGGCGCCCAAAGAATTTTCTCGGCGATTCATCAAAATTTTGTTCTCATTTTGTGAAATCTCATAAAATTTATTGTACCTTAAAACCAAATTAGGCAAAATATCCGACAAATTAACTATTGGCATTTCAAAACGATATTCAATCGTATTAAAACTTTTTGGAATTATTCCCGAAACAACCTTTTGCGTTCCGTTTGCAACGTCCGAAATTCCAACCAAGTCTCCAAAAATTCCGCGAAGAGACGCAGGGGAATTTCTGGCAAAATCCGACAAGTCACCGGCGGTTTGAATCGAACTTTTTTCGCAATAAACCCTGATTGCCGCCGATTTCAACGAAATTTGCTGTATTTGAAATTCGCAAGCGTCGTCCGTGTCAACCAAACTTACGGATTCAAACGGAATTTGCGTTATTATATTCAACACGGCGGACGAATCAATTGGAAGTTTTATCTCGCTTTCCTGAAATTCACTCGACAAAACGGAAGAAATATCGACTTCAGAATTATAATTATCATAATTTTCTTTGTATTTTTTTTCCGGTAAAACGTCAATATTTTTCTTACCGCAAGAAAATAAAAACAGAAAAAGTATCAGAAATATTTTTCGCATTAAAAAACCCTTTTTGGATGATTTCGTGAAAACTACAGCGATTGACAGACGGTTATCGCCGCAACGCCGAAAATATCGTCCGCTGAACAGCCGCGCGACAAGTCGTTTACAGGTTTTGCAAGTCCTTGCAAAATAGGTCCGTAAGCGTCTGCGCCGGCAAGACGTTGAGTCAATTTATAGCAAATATTTCCCGCGTTCAAATCTGGGAAAATCAATATATTTGCGTCTCCGGCAATCGCACTTTTCGGCGCTTTGCTCTTTGCTACCTCAGGAACAAGCGCCGCGTCCCCCTGTAATTCGCCGTCAACGATAATATCAAGATTTTGAGCGGCGACTTTTTCTTTTGTGAGTGCGGTCGCCTTAATAATTTTCTCCAAAATCTCGTGTTTCGCACTTCCATATGTCGAAAAACTTAGAAACGCTATTTTTGGAGTTTTTCCAACTAGCGAACGATAAGTCGATGCCGTAGCCATCGCGATATCCACCAATTCTTCGGCGTTCGGATCGGGATTTACTCCACAGTCGGCATAAATCAAAACGTTATCTCCGGAAATAGTGGGGGTTTTCAAATCCATAACAAAGCACGAACTTCCGATTTTAATTCCTTTCGCCGTTCCCAAAACCTGAAAAGCGGCGCGAAGCATATCAGGAGTCGAAGCGATGCTTCCGGCAACCAAACCGTCAACAATTTCTTTCTTCGTCATCATATTTCCGAAATATAATCTGTCCGAAAGCGTTTTTTTAGCGTCGCTTTCACTTATCGGCTTTCCTTTCGCCGCGCGCGCTTCGCAATAATCTTTAGTAAATTGTTCAAGCAATTCGCTTTTTACGGGGTCGATAGTTTTGAAATCACGGGACGAAATTCCAGCCTTTTCGCAGGAATTTTTAATTTCCTCGTCCGTTCCCAAAACGATAACTTCTTTTGCCACCCCCTTCGCCAAAATTTTTTGAGCCGCCGAAACCACACGCGGATCATGTCCTTCCGGTAAAACCAACTTTTTGTCCGCCGCTTGCGCTTTTTTTACAAGCAAGTCGATAACCGCCATAATAACTCCTTATTTTTAAGACTTACATATCTATTTCAACAAATATCAATAATCCCCCGCCGTACAAGCCGATTTATGCTTAAATTCAATACAAAAATACTATTTGCTTCCCTTGCCACGCACCGATAAATAATATCTGAACAAAAATTAACCGCAATATAAAAAAACCGACCGCTCAAAAGACAACGGTCGGTTTTTATACTTTTACAAGGTGTCAAACTATTTAGAAATTGATTCCTGCGCCAATCGCAAAATACTCCCACCAACCTTCTCCCCAAAGATTTACTCTTTCGTTAAAATACCAGCGAATGCCGGGTTTTATTCCATAAGCAAACGTTGCTGTCGCACCTGAATTTTTATCTTTACTTAAAGTTGGATGTGTCCATTCTTCTGCAAAACGTTTTATGGTAACGCCTGCCGTCAAAACGACATACGGATCGATAGCGGACAGAGCTTTGAATCCTTTATTCTCTACTGCCGGAATGCCGAACGGATGGAAACCGAAACGGAAAAGAGGAGAAATATGTACAAAATCCTTTTTACATTTAACCCAGGACGATTCGTACCCGTCATTAGTCTTGAAACTGTGATATTCCAAATCATTATAACGTTCTGTATAGAATCCTAATTCTCCCCCAAACGAGAACATGTTATTAATTGCTCCGTGATCAAACGCCGCCAAAAGTCCTGGGCGTACCCCTTGATGTACGTTTAAATAATAAAGATTTAATCCGGCATTTAAAACGTTCGTTCCTTGTTTGAACGCAAGATCGTTTGAAAACGCCATTGCCGATATAACCACAAGCGTTAATAACACTTTTTTCATATAATAAACCCCTTTTTTAAGTTTTTTTGTTTTTCATTAGAAATTGAGCATAAAAAATAATTTTTGCCTGCAATCAAAACTATGTTTTAATGAAATATTCTATTTTTCAATATAATTTGATATATAAGTTATCAATTCTTTGGGTTTTACCGACGCAGTTCCGGTTTGCGCCACAGAAATCCCAGCCGCGCAATTTGCAATGAAAGCCGCCTCAAACAAATTAGCGCCGGCGGCGACCGAGGCGGTAAACGCGCTTATAACGCTATCGCCGGCGCCGGTAACGTCAAAAACATCTTTTGCAGCGGTTTTCAGGTGTATATATTTGTCGTTTTCAAACAACATCATTCCTCTCTCGGAAAGCGTTAAAAGCAGGTTTTTTAAATTATATTTTTGCATAAGATTCCGTCCGAGCGCGACTATCTCGTCACATTTTAAAGGAATACCGCAAAATCTCTCGCCCAACGCCTCACATACCTCTTTATAATTCGGAGTGATAACGTTTGTTTCCGAATAACAAGAAAAATCTTTTTGTTTGGGATCAACCGCCGTAAAAATTCTATTTTTTTTACAAATTTCAAAGATATTGCTTAATACTTCTTTGCATAAAACGCCTTTACCGTAATCGCTGATTATAACAGCGGACATTTGCGGAATAATTTCCGTAAGTTTTTCGTTTAACCGCTTGGCGTCGGTTTCTTCGAGAAATTTATCGGTTTCTTTATCAACTCTGACAACCTGTTGATTATGCGCCATAATTCTCGTTTTTGTCGTTGTCGGACGAGATTCGCTTAAAACAAGCGCTGAAATTTCGCATTTTGCGTTTTTTAACGTTTTACACAAGATTTTTCCATTTTCATCGTTTCCATAAACCGTTCCCAAAAACGGATCCGCGCCTAAAGCCGCGACATTTTGCAATACGTTCGCCGCACCGCCCAAGCGAAACGTTTCACTTTTCATATTAACGACGGGAACCGGCGCTTCGGGTGAAATTCTATAAACGCTTCCCCAAACGTATTTATCAAGCATCGCGTCGCCGACAACTAATATTTTCCTGCCTTTTATCGACGAGATAATTTCTTTTGCACGTCCAAGTGATAATTTTTCCAATTTTATCCTTTATCTGTATGTGGAAATTTTTTGAATTTTTATATTTTTTCCGTAATTTACCCGCACGAAATAAACTCCGTTTTTGTTTTCAAACGGCAATAATTCATTATTTTTTATTCCGTTTTTCTGCAAAATTATTTTTCCGCGAACGTCAAAAACGAAAACATCCGCGGTTTTTACCTCCAAAGGAAACAAAATTCTCAAACGATTACTCACTACCGTAACCGAAAATTCTTTATTTTGCGTAAGTTTTACAGAATTTATAGCGTTAATTTCTCCGCAATGTCTTTTGGACTTTATTTCACCTTTATAGTATTGCGCGATATTTTCTTCACCGCAAACGGTATCATAGTAAATTTCGTCTCCCAATCCGAAACCGCAATCTACTGCATATTCAACAATAACACAAGAATCTTTCGGCGTTCTTCCGCCCGCCGTTCCGTCAAGCCCTATGGGATTTTCCATCCAATCAATCAACTGATTTCCGGTAACAAAACGCACCTGCTGGTACGTCAGCGCCGAATCGATAAATTCTTTCAGTCCGTTTAAACGGTCGGGGTAATTATCGTAATAATTGGAATGAATGCAAAAAGTCATGGGAACGCGATTGCCGTCAATCCGCAATTTGAGGTTATACAGCAAGGTCATAGCCAATTCGTGTCCGGTCCAATATTGTACATGCCACGCATCGTAATCCAATCCGCTCACTTTTTTTCCGTCACGCGATACGCCCATTTCTCCTTTTCCACCGTTTGCAATAAGCGTCCCGTTTTCATTTTTGTTTGCGTCGTAACCGGCGCGGGTTATTCCGTATTTACTCCGCAAACTGTCGGGAATCCAAAATAGCGGATATGCCGGAATTTCCCATTTACCGGCATGCGATTTGAGTCGATTCGGAATTGTTTTCACCGTATCCGATAAATATATCCAACCGTCGGTCGCTCCGTTATCTGCGGTGTATGGAAAAACAAAGCCGTTCGGCGAAATAATATCTTCGCTCATTCCTTCTTCAAGCGAACAATCATAGCGCAAATTAAGAGCGTCCAACGCATCGAAAACATAGTCGCTCACATACAGATACGGAGAACGAACTCCTTTAAAAAGCGAGGAATCAAGAATGACGACAGTATCAAAAACATCGACCCATTTAGAAATTGAGTTATCCCAATATCCGTTATCTTTTATAATTACTTCGGTCATCTTTTTAAGATTTAGTGAAAATTCTGAAATCGCTTGTTCGTCGCTGCCGATAAACGGATGGCCATCTGTATGCAATCCCAATTCGTGTCCTTCGTCATGCGCACGTTTGTGCAGTTGCATCCATTGCGGATTTGAATAACATGTATTGCTGTAAAACGAAAACCTGACGGGTTCACCGTCAAAAGTAGTTTTCCGTCCTGTTCCCGCAGGATTTGCGTAGTCTTTTACCATATCCAAAATCGCCCTCAGTCCCGCCAAATTCATCTGGTCGTCACTTCCGATGAAAATAAACTGCGGAGTATTTTCAAGCGGCAAATCCGCCGGTGGAAGAGTATCGGGAGCAAGGGCCGCTTTTTGCGAAAAAGAAATCGAACAAAACAGAAACAGAAATACAAATACTACCGTGAAAAATATTTTTACTTTCATAAAAGTCCTTAAAGAATATTCTTGCATTAAATAAATTTACAACAAAATAACTATTGCCGCTGAAAATTCTTTCACTGTAAAAACAAAAGAAGTACAAGTTTTTTACAATTTGTCAAAAAGCCGTACAGTTTAATTTTTCCAACTTTTCTTTCGGCAGCCATTTTTCCAAAATAGCGTTTAGTTCAGTCGTATTTATGGGTTTTGACAAAAAATCGCTGAATCCGTTGCTCAAAAACATTTCTTTCGCTCCACAAACAGCGTTTGCTGTTAAAGCGATAATCGGTAAATTCGTGTAATACGGGTTTTCGCTTCCGAACCGTCTTATGCGTTTCGTGGCTTCTACACCGTCCATTTCCGGCATCATATGATCCATTAGCACCAAATCGTAGTGATTGGTTCTCACTGCTTCAATCGCTTCAAATCCGTTAAAACACGAATCGATTTGCATTTTGTATGGCAGCATTAAACCTTCGCAAACTTTCAGGTTCGTACTTATATCATCGACAATCAAAATTCTTGCTTTCGGCGCGATGAATTTCGTCACGGCGTTTCTTACGACGTTGTGAATCAATTTATCCGATACGCCGTTTAAAATGTTGGCGACGGATAAGGAATGAACCGGCATAGTCAATATACTCAAATTTTTATCGGCCACCGGGTTGCCAAATTCCGCCAATACCACTATGCGCGCTTTCGCCCCAAATAGCGATATCGCTTTTTTGACGTCTTCAACAAGTGAAAACGCCGCGAATACGAAAGAATAACCTCCAATCGACAATTTTTCACGCAGTTCTTCGTCATTTTTGACGCGTTGGCAATCTACTCCGAGATTTTTTACCGTCCGAACGGCGAAATCGGCGCATATTTCACAACGTTCGTAAATAAGTACGCTCTTTTCTTTCGGATTTTTAACCATTGCAAAAGGTTCGACGGAACGTATTTTTTGCGGAAGCTTTACAGTAAACACGCTGCCTTTACCGTAAACGCTTTCTACATCAATGCTTCCACCCATCGCTTCTACAAGATTTTTCGCTATTGTTAAACCTAATCCCGTGCCTTCGACTTCTTTGTTATTCGCCAAATCAACCTGAACAAAATCATCAAAAAGTTTTCCGATGTCTTCATGTTTTATACCTATGCCGCTGTCCGCAACAGCTATTGTCAGAAGAATAGCGTCGTCTTGAATAATTTTTTTATCAACGCTAAGCGAAACGAATCCTTCTTTTGTGTATTTTACGGCGTTGTTCAAAATATTCAGCAATATCTGCCTTACTCTGGTTTCGTCGCCAAAAAGAGCGTTGGGAATGCCGCAATCCGTGTTTACCGCAAACTGTAACCCGCGATCCAGCACTCTCATTTTGATAATGCCTATAATATCGTTCAACAGTGACGAAAACAGGTAATCGTTAGGAATTATTTCAAGTTTACCGCTTTCTATTTTTGAAAAGTCCAATATATCGTTTATTATGGCTAAAAGGTTCGCGCTTGCCTGCTTAATTGTGAGAATGTGTTCCTGCGCCGCACTTGGCGTATTTTCGTGAAGCGCAAGTTCCGCCATACCAGTTATAGCGTTCATCGGAGTTCGTATTTCGTGACTCATTTTGGCAAGAAATTTACTTTTGGCTTTAGACGCCATTTCAAGCGACACCATCGTATCTCGTAACGGCTTGATAAGTCCGGCGATAAATACGTTGAATATAACAAATACCAGCGCCATTACCGCCAATACGACAAGAAAAAGCGCCGTTAGCGAGGTTTTGTAGTCGGAAATAGTAATCGGTCTTACAACAGTAACATACCAGTTCAAAACCGGAACGGGACGCACGGCGATCTTTCCTATAGGAGAATTAAACGTCTGCGTTTCACCGTATTTAATGTTTCTGGCGGTATTAAAAATTTCCATGCCGGTCGCATCTAATTTGTCACATATTTTCTCTTTATTTTCAACCAAATCGACATCCTTGGCGCCGGTTATTTCTCCTTCGGAATTAAAAAAGTATAGTTCCGTATCGTTTGTATAATCGCTAAATAAAGAATTAATGAATTCCGACAAACTAATCCCCGTTCCAAGTATTCCGATCGGCTTATGGTCGTCATCGAAAACCGGCGCGTTTATCCAAAGGTTGATTCTTTGCAGTTCGTTGTTATAATTTATGTTGAAATTATATTTCTCTGTTTTATACATGGTCATATTATACCAGTAGTTTTCAGGAAGCGTCGGATCCAATATGTATGATTCCTCGCTGGTATAGAACATTTTATCTTTATCGTTAACCCAGAAAGTCGTGCCGTTTTTATTGGAATTTAGATATGAAGTGATCTCCTCAAAAGCGAATTCTCGTAGTTCCATATTTTCCGGATTAAGAAAGTAGCGTTTTATCAAAGGCGAGGAAGCCATTTTAAGAACGAGCGCAATTTCACCGTTTACGGACGCTTCTAATTTAATCTGCTCTATTTCCAGCATTTGAGATAATTTTTCGTCTAAATTGACGCTTACGATTTGCCTGTGAGAAAATAAAAAAGCCCAACTGCCGACAGCAAAGATAAGTAAATAAAGGACTACGGAAAAAATAACAAATTTAGTCATCAAGGGAATTTTTTCGATGACGTTCAGTTTTATCATTTTTCCTCCTTTTATTGAGACCGCATAATTTTTAGAAAATCTAAAAGACGGCAAATCAAACAATTTATTTTTTCGTCAAATTTGTTCTTTTTGCGTATAAAAATAATGCACGCTCAAATGAAAGTCAAAATATAACTTACCAAGATGTAATATTTACAGCCAAATTATCGTAATTTTTCGTTTCTCTTGAAAAACCGTTGCGAAATAATATATTTTCAACGCAGGTTTTATTGGTATTAATCGTATAAATTAAAAGGAGGTTTTGATGCCTTATATTGAAGAAATCCGCGCCAGAGAAATTTTGGATTCACGCGGAAACCCAACAATCGAAGTGGACGTTCGTCTCGAAAGCGGCGCATTCGGAAGAGCGGCTGTTCCCAGCGGAGCGTCGACGGGTGAAAACGAAGCGCTTGAACTCAGAGACGGCGACAAAAAACGCTATTTGGGCAAAGGGGTACTTAAAGCGGTCGAGAACGTCAACGAAGTTATTTCTCCCGAACTAATCGGGCTTTCCGCTTTAGACCAAAGAGGTATTGACAAAAAAATGCTTGAATTAGACGGCACGAAAACAAAGAGCAAATTAGGCGCTAATGCAATTCTTGGCGTATCTTTGGCGGTTGCGCGCGCGTCGGCGGATTATTTGGATATTCCGCTTTACCGCTACATCGGCGGAACAAACACGTTCACGCTTCCCGTGCCGATGATGAATATTATTAATGGCGGCTCGCACTCTGACGCTCCTATAGCTTTTCAAGAGTTTATGATTCGTCCTGTCGGCGCAAAATCGTTTAAAGAAGGTTTAAGAATGGGCGCGGAAGTTTTTCATAATTTGAAAAAAGTTCTTCACGACAGAAAACTTTCGACGGCTGTCGGCGACGAGGGCGGCTTCGCACCCGCTTTGGACGGAACCGAAGACGCGCTTAATTCAATTATCGAAGCGATTAAGAAGGCGGGATACAAGCCCGGAAGAAAATCCGAAGGCGGCGACGTAGCGATTGCTTTGGATTGTGCGGCAAGTGAATTTTACAAAGACGGCGTTTACGATTACACGAAATTTGAAGGCGATAAAGGTAAAAAACGCAGTTCGCAGGAACAAGCGGAATATTTGGCGAAATTGACCGCCGATTTCCCGATTGATTCTATTGAAGACGGAATGAGTGAAAACGACTGGTCGGGCTGGAAACTTTTAACCGACAAAATCGGTAAAACTACTCAGTTGGTCGGCGACGACTTGTTTGTAACCAATGTAGAATACCTCAAAAAAGGAATTGAAAGCGGTTGTGCGAATTCAATTTTGATTAAAGTGAATCAAATCGGAACGCTTACCGAAACGCTTGACGCAATTGAAATGGCGCACAGAGCCGGTTATACTTCGGTAACTTCGCACAGAAGCGGCGAAACGGAAGACAGCACTATTGCCGACATTGCGGTAGCTACAAACAGCGGACAAATCAAAACCGGTTCGTTGAGTCGTTCCGATAGAATGGCTAAATACAATCAGTTACTTCGTATTGAAGAAGAATTGGGCGATTTGGCCGTTTACGGCAGATAAATTTCGGTTTATCCGGGTATTTTGAAGGCGGACGTGTCCGCCTTTTTTATTTTGTATTTCCGGCATTTCTTCGCTAATTTTTCGACCTTAATTCCGAATTATTTCTTCATTCAGACTTTTGCCGATTTGTCCGCATTATTTTAATCTATGAAAGGAATTATTTAATGGTTCACCAATTACAAATTCATCATCACAGGTAAACATAAAAGTACAAAAACTTTGGAGATTAATTAAAATTTCAATTTCTTCCTTGTTAACTCTTTCGTAAGTAAAATAGAAACTAACATAACCATCCGTAACCGTAAGCGACCCGTTTGAATTGAAAATAAATGTTTCGTTTGTTTTATCACTATACCACGTTCCTACAATACAGTCTGTTACTTCTATCTTTTTTACAATAATATCGCATCCTACAAACATCAGCAGAACGAACAATGCCGATACAATAATCTTAATTTTCTTCATCTTGCATTTCTCCCCGACTTTCTTGTAACCGTATATCCGACACCCACAGAATTTCTGACGCCAAAACCTTCGTCGTACACAACTTTGTCGTCTTTTTCTTTATACGAAACCGGAGATTCGTTTCTGCCAAGCAAAAGTTTATAACTTATGTCAAAGTTTTTTGCCTTGCCGCCCATCAGTTTTACAAAGATACCGACAAAACTCATATTTTTACCGTTTGCCGACTCTAATGTTTTACCGTTTCTTGTGAAATCTACGTTTATAGCGGTATAATATAATCCGGCAGCCGCTCCCAAAGCGATTTTTATTGCGCCGTCACAATTAAAACAATAACCTATGTTTACACCGTCGCCGATGTACAGCGCTCCGCCGCTTAAATCACCGGTAAAATAAAAACCGTTATTAATTATTCCCCATTCGACGCTCGCTCCGATTGCCGTTACGCTGTTGTCCATAAGACCGACGACAAATTCGGGACGAACGGAAAATATCAAATAACGATTGCCGACGCTTGTCTGTCGTTCGACATTAACCAAATCCCCATATACGGCAAAAGTATCGTCCGTTTTTGTATCTTTCTCCGATACGACTTCATCGACGTCTTTTTTATCGTTGTCCGTTTCATGTGTCGTTTGTACTGTCGTCGTATCGGCTGCGGATTGTGCGTCGGTATAAATTTGTATAGAGTTTAAAGCAAGAATTTCCTGCGGCTCGACAAGCCCTTCGTTAAGTCTTACAAGCGTTTCACGAAGTTCTTCAATATTGGCTCTTTCTTTTTTCAATTTGCCGTCGGCCGCTCTCCATAAATCTGTTTCGTTTTTTGCCTGCTGTTCTTTACCGGCGTAATTTGCATTCGCTTCTTCCAAATGCTGCTGCGCGATATCGACGGTTCTTCTTGACGTTTGGCTTTGCGGATTCGCTTTCAAATACGCCAAAGCGTCCTTATATTCCTTTTCGACAGCGGCGACTTCTCTCTTTGCTTTGTTCGCTTCGCTATCCGCCGCATTTTTTTTGCTTCTTGCGCTTGCTTCTCTCGCCGACAAAGTGTTAATCTGTTTTTGCAAAGTATCTATCTGCGCTTGAATAACGGTAACGGCAAGTCGCTTTTCCTTATCCGCAATCTCGTTTATCTGCCCGAACGAAAAAACAGATAGACAAAAGATAAAGAATAAATTCATTTGTGTTTTCATTTGAAACTTATATGTCCGTTTCACCTTATCTATTCCCTTTCGCTTGATTATGCGTGCGGCAAAGCATTTGACAATTTTTAATATCGGTTGCACCGCCCTTGCTCCAAGCGGCAACGTGGTCTGCGTCCATTTCTTTTAATTCCCATATTTTTTCTTTGCTTGAATCGTGTCCCATAGCGCAAAGAGGACAATTTGATATTCCGTTTCCTTTGGATTCAGCGGTTTGTTGTTTGTAAATAGCTTGTTTTATCGCTTCGTCAAAAACTCTAACTTCTAAAAGTTTAGTATCAGTGCAACCGCCTAAAATAAACTCAAATATTCCGCGCCGATTTTTCACATAAACATCACCATATAACTCCTGTACTTTATTTGAAACGTTGGCAGGATTATAACTTTTAGCATGGTACTGTTCATATAACCTTCCCCATTCCAACCCGCACATTTCTTTCTCAACATCGCGAAAAACTGTTGAAATCCAGTCAATTACGGCGTTAAAATAGGTTTTTAGTTCGGTTATATTGTTTTCATTTCTGTGGTCTGCCATATACCACTCTTTTGTTTGATTTTTAGAGGCGGCTACCCAGTTCAAAGCGGTTGACAAAAAATCTTGCCGCAAAACAGAACCTTTAACGTATGCACTCCATTTATGAGTATTAGCATTGCCAGAATTACTAAATTCAGCTTTTGCCAATGTTACAAACTGTCCAGAATAAAGAGCGTTCAGCAATTCCTGTTCATTAAGCGGAACGCCGGCAATATTGATTGTCTTAAACCATTCTTTTATTTCGTCTTCTCCACCCTCACAATGATATACTAAAAGTTTGCTGTCCATTATTAAATTCTGCTTATCCGTAGACAGCGAACTAAATATCTGCATTCTCTCGTTTCCGTCTTTAATTGCAAATTTGCCAGTAATAAATCGTCCTATTGAGGTTATACGTTGTTGTCCGTCAAGCACTTCAAATTGAGTATCAGAAACATTGTTAAAGTAAATCAGTCCAAGCGGATAACCTTTAAGTAGAGACTCAATTACAGCAACATCTTTTTTACCGTCCGCGTAAATGTAATTTCGCTGATATTCGGGTTGTATCGTTAATTTCCCCAAAAGTCCAAAAAGCCCTTTGCCTTCTAATTCGTTATATATAAAACCGTCTATGATCTCGCTGATTTTATACTGTTTTAATATTGTTTTCATTTAGTCACTCTTTTGTGTTTAATGATTATTCTAGCATAAGGCGGAATTAAATATTTACTATTATCGCTCGTATAATATGTTTGACCTTGAGGCTCTACGTCGGTTTCTATCGCCAATACGCAATTTATCGCACCACCGTTAACAATTTTTCCGTCTTTCATGATTTTTTTAGGATTAACGTAATTTTTAATAGGTGTGAAATTTTCACGACTGTTTCCTAATGCTATTATCTCAAACTGTTCGGGACAATATTTTTCAAGAAATGAAATCGGCACGCCCATCGCTCCGTTGTAATCAGACGGAATGGCATCGGTATAAGGAATATCAATAGCGTCATAGTTATCATAAGTATCATATTCTCTCTTGTCTTCAAGTTTCTTTTTTAATCCATTGTTATATCTTAAATTGTCCGCCATTGTCATAAGCGGCAAAGATTGATGCCTACGTCCGTGTTCAAGATTGGACAAAAAAATAGATGCTACATTTTTCATGCCGATACCATCTATAACTTTATCAACGTTGTCAAGATTTTTAGATTCAAACCACATACCGCCACCCCACCCTGTAATTCCAGACCAAATTTTATTTTTTAATATGAACGGAAACACTTCTTTGTAAGTAACACAGTTTTTGTTTGCAATAACAATAAAAGATTTATTAGCCTGCATAATCCACATAAAAAACTCACGGAACAACGAAAACGGGGGATTGGTAACAATAACATCCGCTTCATCACGCAATTTTCTCACTTCATCGCTTCTAAAATCGCCATTACCTTCAAGACGTGTTAATACATTCTTTTTATTTTCAAGAAGCCATTCAATATCCTTTAAATCAAATGAACCATCATTATTATAATCACCCACTTCGGTAATCTCAATTTTATGCGGCGATTTCGTTGTTCTATCCTCTACAGGCTCGTCTGCAAACAATGACAATTGCGTGTTAGCAATCGGCGAACCCGCGTAACAAGTCGCAATCAACTTTTTAAGCCCTAAATCATTAAAACGAAGGGCGAAATACTTAAAAAAATTACTTTCATACGGGTCGTCGCAGGGACACAGGATTGTTTTGCCCTTAAAAACATCAGGGGCATAATCCAAATACGCCTGTACCTCTTTTTCTATGTCAACCCATTGTGTATAAAACTCATCGTTTTTCGCATTTTTGGCTTTTGAAAGTTTACTGTTGTTTGCCATTTTTAACCCCTTTGCACTTTCATTTTATCAATTCGCTCGACTGCGTCGTCAAAATCGCTATGCAAAAATAACGCGTCGCGAATCTCTTCCAAAGCGACACACGTTTCCTTTTTCCATAATTTTTCTTTGAGTAAATCAAGCGTTGCGTAAGCGGCTGTATCGTCGTAATTTTCGCAGGCGGTTTTTACCGTCGAAAGTTGCTCTATTAAATATTCAATATCTTCAGTCGTATCCGTATCCGCTTCGTCGTCGGTTTCGTCTCTTGTCGGACTTAATCTTTCAATCAGGGACAAAAGCGAATCTATGAACTTATTTGAATTGGCGGCGATAAATTCCCTGTCGCCGTTTCTTCCTGCGTTCTCCAACGCAAACGCCGACGCCGACATTTCTTTTTCACCGATGTTAGCCAAAGCGCTTTTCATAGCGTGCGCGGTCGTAGTAAATAATTTTATATCACCGCTTTCCATAGTCTTGCGAAGAGTCGCAATCGCCTTTTCTGCGTCACGGCACACTATTTCAAGCAGTTTCGGATCCATAGACTGTGAAATGTCAGCGGCTGGCGCGGAAGGCTGCGCATTTGCCGATTTATATTTTTTCGCTTCTTCGGGATGTCTGTCACGAACAAACTTATTCAAAACCGTATTCAAATGTCTGACGTCTATCGGCTTTGAAACAAAATCGTCAAAGCCGTTTGAAAGAAACATATCTTCGTTGCCGACTATCGCGTTCGCGGTCAGTGCGACGATAACGCCTTTATACCCTGATTCACGCAATTTTTGCGTCGTTTCTATGCCGTCCATTTCCGGCATCATGTGATCCATAAATATTACGTCGTAAGAACTTCCCGCTTTGACTTTGTCTATCGTTTCAAAACCGCTCAACGCTGTTTCTACCGAAAGTTTATACGGCGACATCAATCCTTTGGCTACGTATAAATTGGAATCTACGTCGTCAACGACAAGCACTTTCCCGTAAGGCATAAGTTCTCGGGAAATTTGCAGATTCGCATATTGTTTTTTACCCGAGAATTTGAAAGAACGCAATTGTTCGACAAGTTCTTTGCCTATAACCGGACAATCGACAGCCTTTTGCTTCAACGTAACCTCAAATGTGCTGCCTTTGCCGTAAACGCTATCGACCTTGATAGTTCCGTCCATCATATTCACAAGGTTTTGGGTAATATTCAAGCCGATTCCGGTTCCTTCCGTCGTTCGATTGGCTGAAGCGTTAAAACGTGTGTATTCCGAAAACAATCTCTTCAAATCTTCCGGCTTCATCCCCTGTCCGGTATCCGCAACCGCAAAGCGCAGCGTTACATCGCCGCCCGATGCGATATGACTTACCGACAATTTAACGCTTCCGCTTGCCGTATATTTTATGGCGTTTGACAAAAGATTATTCAAAACCTGCTTTATTCGCAAATCGTCGCCAAATAATCTTGAAGGCAGGTTTTCATCCACGTCAAGCGTAAACTCTATCTGTTTTGAACCGATTCTCACGATATTAAGTTGAACCGTATCGTTTATCAAACTTGGAGTGTCGTAATCTACCGGATTAAGTTCCAACTTACCCGTTTCGATTTTTGACATGTCCAAAATATCGTTTATTATTCCCAGCAGACTGTTGCCGGAATCGTAAATCTTTCCGAAAGCCGTTGCAACTTCGTCCGTCAAATTGTCGTTCTGCAATTCTATTTGCGCTATGCCTATTATCGCGTTCATCGGCGTGCGGATTTCGTGCGACATTGTCGCCAGAAAGTTGCTTTTCGCCTTTGAAGCCGCTTGAAGAGATATAGTCATTTCCTGCAGCGGTTTAATAAGTTTGGCGACAAATACGTTGGACAGCGTAAGTATAAACGCTATAATCAATACCACCGACAAAAAAAGTATAGTCATAGGCGTTTTGAAATCGTCCAAACTGTTTGGCAAAACCGCAACCGCATACCACTCATACGTTTCCATCGGAATTGAAATTACCGCCACCTGCCCGATTTCTGCTGCAAAAGTCCGCACTTCGCCGGGCAAAAGATTTTTTGCTGTATCCGCAACGCTTTGACCTATATATCCGAGTTCGTCTTTAATACTCTTTTTTTGGGCTATCAAAGAAGCGTCTTTTGCGCCGATGATTTCCTGTTCGGCGTTGAAAAGATAAAAACCCATATTGGCATAACGCTGACTGTAGGCGGAATAAACAGTGTCTATTAATTGCGAAATATCAACTCCGGAGCCGATAACGCCCATAGAAATCTTACGCGTTCTGTCGAATATAGGTGCGTTTATCCAAAGTTTCGCCATATCCAGATTTGAATTATAATTAACGCTGAAATTATACATTTCCTGCTCGTTCAAAGTCTTTTGATACCAGTCGTTTTCGGGAACAATCGGATTAACGAAATAGGCTTGTCTGTCTTCGTAGTGAAACATTTTGTCGGTATCGTTTATCCAGAAAATAGAACCTGCGGTAGCAAAACGATAAGTGTCTATTTCATTCATAGCCGCGTCCTTGTAGGATTTGTCGGCAGGATTTTCAAAGAAACGGCGAATTTGCGGTGAATTTGCCATTTTGAGAACGTCGGCTATTTCCTTGTCGACCAAAACTTTAAGTTTCGTCCGCTCAAGTTCCAAAAGTTTCGTAAGTTCGTTACCTTTGTTTACTCTTATAATATACTGCATCGAAGACAAAAACGCCGCGCTTCCTATTGCGCATATAAACAAAAAAAGCGTAACGGAGAAAATAATATATTTCCCCATAGAACGATGTTTTGGCTGCAAAGAGGTATTGCTGTTTTTTGTTTTTACACTCATTGTTATTTAGTTTCCGGAATACTGACTTCTGAAATTCATAAGTTCTACCCAAAAGTCGTCCGCAACGTTCAAAAACGCTTCTACTATTTTAGGGTCAAAATGCGTTCCGCTGTCTTTATTTATTATCTCCACCGCTTCCTCGTGGGCAAACGCTTTTTTGTACGGGCGCTCTGACACCAGTGCGTCATATACGTCCGCAATAGCCATAATACGTCCTTCAAGCGGAATATTTTCGCCGCTCAGTTTTTCGGGATAACCCGTTCCGTTCCATTTCTCGTGATGTGTATAAGCAAACTGCCGCGCGTGGAATAAAAAGCCGTCGTCCTCGGTTTTGTTTATTATCATATCAATAATCCGCTTTCCTTCGGCGCAGTGGCTTTTTATTATTTCAAACTCTTCATTTGTCAATTTGCCGGGTTTATTGAGAATAATGTCGCTTATGCTTATTTTCCCAACGTCGTGAAGCTGCGCTGAGGGTAATAACAAATCAATATCCCATTTGGATATTTCATCGGCATATACTCCGATGTGAATAAGTTCTTTAAGCAAAATTTCTATATACCGCTGCGTACGCTCAATATGTCCGCCGGTTACTTTGTCTCGACTTTCAACTAAATCCGAAATTACGTTGATTGTCGCGTTATGTATGGAACGCACGTCGCTTTTCGCCTTTTTTATGGTTTTATCCATTTCTATATGCGTTTCAATTCGCTTTATAAGGACGGGAGGGGAAAACGGCTTATTTATAAAATCAAGCGCGCCCATTTCAAAACCGCTTATCTCGGTTTCCGCATCGTTTCTGGCTGTAAGGAAAATTACAGGAACGGTTTTAAGTTTTGCATCCGCTTTTAGCTGTTTCATCGCCTCAAAACCGCTTACTTCAGGCATATCCACATCCAAAAGAATCAAATCGGGAGTAATCTTCTCCAAAAGTTTGAACATCTTGGCGGCAGAGGGCAGAGCAAACGTTTTATACGTCTTGTCCAACGCGGTTTTTGCCGTCATAAGATTGGTGTCGTTGTCATCTACTACAAAAATCGTTTTCATACGCGACCTCTTTATTTACAATATAAAAATACTATTTTGCCGCAAACGATATGGAAAATATTTTCTTTGCTTACTGGTAAAATTTTCACGAATGTTAAGATAAAATTTAACAAAAAATTACAGCAATTATAATTAACTACAATATTTTCCGTCCGAATTTATGATTTGGCACAAATATTGCAAGTTTTTTGTAAAAAACAAGGAGGCAAAATGATCAGATCTATGTACACCGGCGCTACGGGAATGAAAGCGCAGCAATTGATGATGGATAACATATCAAACAATTTATCCAATGTCAATACGAACGCATATAAACGCCAGTCGCTTCAATTTAAGGATTTAATGTATCAAACTTTACGCGAACCAGGAGTGTATAACCCTGAAGGAGGAATCGCTCCCGCAGGAATTGAAATTGGAATGGGCGTTCGCGTCGGGGCGACAACGAGAAGTTTTGCACAAGGCGCAGTTAAAGAAACCGGCAGAGATTACGATGTTGCGATTAATGGCGTAGGCTTTTTTCAAATAGAACTGCCAAACGGCGCTATTGCATACTCAAGAGACGGGCAGTTTCAACGCGCCGGAGACGGAACTTTGACAACAAGCGACGGTTATCGTCTATATCCTGAAATCGTAGTTCCGGAAGGATTCGATACTATTATTGTAACAAACGACGGCTATGTTTCCGCCGTAAAACAAGGAACGGAATCAAATTCCGGAAAACCTGAAAATGTGGATTTGGGACAAATAGAATTAGCCTCATTCATAAATCCGGCGGGCTTACATTCATTGGGAAGCAATTTATATGCAGAAACCGTATCGTCCGGCGCTCCGCTCATTTCACATCCGGGTGATGACGGATTCGGAACTTTATATCAAAAAATGATAGAGGCGTCTAATGTAGAAATCGTTGACGAAATGATAGGTATGATCGCTACGCAAAGAGCGTACGACATCGTATCAAAATCAATAACGGTTTCGGAAGAAATGCTTCAAACGGCAAACAACCTTAAAAGGTAAATTACGATGAAATCGGCGGCGGTAATTTTGTTTTCTACGGCAATATTATTGGCAAAAACGCAGGTGATTCTTTTGGATTCTTCTGCGGTGGAGACCGAATTTATTCGTCTTGGGCAGGTTTCGCAAATTATCGGCGAACACAAGGTGTTGCTTGACACGTTAAGTATAACAACGTCAGCGCCTCCGGGATTTTCGCGATTTTTACTTAAAAGCAACATTATTATTCCGGCGGAAATAAAAAATACGACAACAATTATCGGTGCGGACAGAATTAAAATTCATTCGCTTTCTCAAAAAATACCGTACGAAGATTTAGCGCAAGCCGCAAAAAAACTTTTAGAAAATTTTCTCGTCAACACAGAAACCGTTAAAAGCGAAGTTTTGTTTGAATTTGCAAAGGGTGCGGAATTAAATGTTGCGCTTGGAGATTACGAGGTCGTTTTGGGAAAAATTGATGTTAAACAACTAAGAGGCAGAACGGTTATTCCTCTTGTGGTTGTTCAAAAAAACGGAGAAAAAAAAACACGCATAACGCTAAACGCATTAATTAAAATAGTCGCAAAAGTTTGTGTGGCAAGTAAAGATATGGCTCGATACGAAAAATTTGCGCCGCAAAATTTGGAATACAAAACAGTCGATATTTCTACATTAAACGGAACGCCGCTTTATGAGATGCCTAAAATTGACGAGTACCAAATTATCGGAGCGATTCGTTCCGGAACTATAATTACGGACAAACATATAGCGCCTAGACATATTGTCGAATCAGGAAGCCCTGTAAAAATGGTGTCGGGCGGTTCAATGGTTAAAGTGTATGTTTGGGGACGCGCCAGAAGTTCAGGACGCATAGGCGACATAATCGCCGTAGAAAATATGGAAAGCAATAAAATTGTTAGAGGTAAAATTATTCAGCCGGGTGAAGTTGAAATTATTCGATAAAGAGTGATTTCATCAAAATTTTACAATTAATCTACAATAATAAATTCAGAAATTTATTCCTAAATTTTGCGGCAAAAAATTCTTGATACCTTAACATTTTTTCTGCGAACTATTTATTCTAACACATTGGCACAAAATTTGCAATTGTTTTACATAAACGACCAAATTGTTCGGGGAGGAGCAATATGAAAAATTTATTTGTTTTTTTAATTATCGCCGTTTTAGCGAACTCTGTAAACGCTGCAAGAGTTTATTCTCTTTACACTGACCGCAGGGCGGTACAAGAAGGTGATATTCTCACTGTTTTGATTGTCGAGAATGCCGAAGCGAACGCAAAAAGCAGTACAAATACGAAGAAAAAGAATTCGCTTGGAGCCAGTGCGCAGCCGATTGGAATTAAGGGGCTTAATGTTTTCCCTAACGGAATTTCGGAAGGCGGGAGTTTAAGCGCCGATTACGACGGAAGCGGCGCTACCGCGAGGACGGGAAAGTTTGTCGCAAAAGTTTCGGCGAGAATCGAACAAGTGCTTGACAACGGAAATTTGATTATCAGCGGCAATAAAGTCGTTGAAATCAATGAGGAAAAAGAAATCATAAACATTTCAGGCATTGTTCGCCCCGAAGACATTGAAGGCAACAATACAATTTATTCATACAATATCGCAAATGCGCAAATAACGTATTCCGGCAAAGGCAGCGCGTCTTCCGGACAAAGACCGGGACCGCTTGCACGTTTATTTAATTGGCTGTTCTAAAAGATATTCAAAGGGGAAAAAATGAAAAAAATTACAGCGATTCTCTTTATCGCCGCTTTTTCAATGAGTTTATTTGCGGCGACAAACGTCAGAATTAAAGACGTAGCGAAAATCAACGGCGTGGAAGATTTACAAATTTATGGTTACGGATTAGTTGTGGGACTTGCCGGAACCGGAGACCGAATGAACACGGTATTTACTACACAAACAATGAAAAATATGCTCAAAAATATGGGGATAGAACTACCAGAAAAACAGATTACCATGCGTAACGTCGCCGCCGTCATGGTAACGGGAACGGTAGATCCGTTCAAAAAACGCGGAACAAGAATAGACATTATGGTTTCATCCATAGGAGACGCCCGTTCTTTGGAAGGCGGAACTTTGATATTAACTCCGTTGCAAGGTCCTGACGGAGAAATGTATGCAACCGCGCAAGGCGCGTTATCGACCGGCGGATTCGATATTCGTAATCGCGGCTTAAGTAAAACTACCATGAATCATACGTTAGTGGGAAGAGTTCCGGACGGCGCAATTATTCAAAGAGAATATATTTTTAACGAATTTAACGGCGTAGATTTGGCGCTTTCGCTTGACAAACCGGATTTTACTTCGGCGGTATCGATGGCGACGGCTATTAACGGATATTTTACGCAATTCGGTACAGAAGGGAGAATCGCGCAGGCGATAGACGCTTCAACCGTGACGCTTAATTATAACCTGAGCAGTAGAGCGATAAGTACGGTAGAAAATCCGCTTGGACTTGCAGAGTTTATTTCTATTGTGGAAAACGTAACGTTCGACGTAGCAACTTCGGCAAAAGTTGTAATGAACGAAAGAACGGGAACTATTGTCGCCGGCGGAAACGTCAGAATTTCACAAATAACGCTTACACATGGCGGAATAAAAGTAGAAATTACAAATAAACCGGCAATTATTCAGCCGATGCCGTTTACCTTTGGAAGAACGGCGACAATTCCAAATCCTGAAGTCGTAGTGGAACAAAAAGATATGGATATGGTGGTTTTGGATGAAACCACAACCGCTTCCGACCTTGCTCAGGCGCTTAATTCTTTGGGGGTGGCAAGCAGAGATATAATTTCAATTTTCCAAGCGATTAAAGAAGCGGGCGCACTCCAAGCGCAACTCATAATAATATAGTTAAATCCTCCCCGATTTAACAAAAAATACGGCTGCCGCATTTTTCCTTTTGCGGCAGCCGTATTTTTTTAAGAATTTAGGAAAATTATACACGATCTTCACCGTACACTAAATAATCCATCTCTACAAGCCGAATTTGGCTTAAATCATGTATAAACATGCTTTAAGCCACCAAAAACAGGTAAACTCGAAGATTTACCTTCAATCTCTAATCTTCTATTTTTGTAAACTTGTCAATCCTCAAATCGTCATAACGATTGTCTCTTAAAATCCTGATACCGTCGTGTTCTTTCTCGAAACGCTTCTGATATTCAATATAATCGTTTTCGGAAACGTTTTTCATATTATTGTTTGTAATTTTGCATCCTTTCATAGTCGTGCTGTCAAGCGGACAGTCCAGTTCTTTGAGAATGCGGTTTTCTTTGTCTGTGATAAAACAATATTGTTTCATTACAACATTTACGACTTTCTGCGCCTGTCCGAAAGATATATCTTTATCCAAATTTTTTATCTTTTTTATAGTGTTAAAAATGTCTGCGTTTTTCAAACTTCCATCATCGGCTTTTCCCATAAGAAGCATAATTCCGTTAAAAAGCGCTTCCCTGAACTTCTTTTTCGTTTCTTTTGATATATTTTTACCAAAAGATCTGTCAATTTGCGAGCCTCTGCTGAACTCAATAATAAACAATTTAAGTTCTTTCTCTCTCATTTTGCTAAGCATAAAGATGTTTTCCTTTCTTTAATCTACGTCAGTAACCGACATTTCCGTTTCGTATTTCTCTCCAACAAGCCGCATTCTCTCTTGGCATTCCGCTTGAACACGTTGCCGTTCCGTTTGCATTTCCAAATCTTTCCTTTGAATTTCTTCTTGAAATTCTAACATTTCTTGAAAAGTCTTTTGTGGGTTTCGTTTGATTCTGGGTTACATCTGTATTTCCATATCCCGTTGCCGTATTTCCATATCCTTTTCCTGCCTGTATTTTTGGTATTCCTTTTCTTTCTCGGCAAGCTGTTCATACCCTTCATTACATTCCTCTTGAACGCGTTGAATTCCCGCGGAGTATTCCGCTTGAATGCGTTCTCTTTCTGCTAACATGCGGTTTACTTTATCTATCTTTTGTTGTTGCAGTTCTGCTTCCTGTTTCATTTTTACCGGATAATTCTTGTAATTACCCCATTCCGTTTCAATCTTTGCCATATTCTTTTTATAATCGTTAAGTTTTTCCCTCATTAAAGCGCCTTGCGCACTGGGGTTTGCACGATACATAACTTCAAGTTTTAATTTTAGTTTGTCTAATTCGGCTATTTGCGTGTCAAAATTTTTTAACTTAAATATTGTCGTATATTCGTCAAAGAATACATCCCCATAATTACTTCCTACTGGATATATAAGAACGCTAAGACTGTAAAATTTGTAGTATTTGTCAAATTCTTGACGGTTAACCTTATCACCGTAAAGTTTTGCAATATATTCACCGGACATCACTCCTCCTAACGCTACGATGTCTTCCGTAGAACGAACTTTAATCGACATATCCATCGCCATATCAATCGTTGCATTACTAGTTTGTCCAAACGTTACTCCCGTAACACACATCACCGCTAACATGCTTGCCAATCCCAACCACCTGGCAACTTTTCCAATTGTAAATTTTCTCATAAGAGATCTCCAAAATTATAAAGTATTGCAAAAGCACTATGCTTATCGCCAAAAGTTAATAACTTATGATTACTTGGAAGGAAGACAGCGGTAAAATCAGAAAAGGCTGTTCCGCCCAAAATCATAATTCTACCATAAACAACGATTATATTCCTCTTTAGATGTAAGGATAGGCAGAACAGCCTAGACTATTTGCTCTTACATCGTAAAAAGAAAGTAGAACGGAATACGGAAATTTCCCGACAAACCGTTGTTTATGGTACAAGAAAAATATCAATTTGTACGTTAACGAAACGAGAAAATAATGAGAAAATTCAGTTTTTAGCCTTTCATCAATGTTTATAAGGTATAATCTTAATTTCCAATTTTTTATTTAATTTCTAAACTTGCAATTATTGGTAAAAGTAAAATGTGAATATTTCAATTACGCAAAAAATATTTTAGTCGAAAATTTTAAATAAAAAGGAAACAATTTATGCGCGGACTTGTTCTTTCCGCAGGGTTTGGAAGCAGGCTTAAACCGATTACGGATATTATCCCCAAAGCGCTTGCGCCGGTTTGCGGAATTCCACTCTTTGAAATCGCGCTTCGGCGTCTTCGCAAAAACGCCGTTTACGACTTAGCGGTAAATATACACTATATGAGTGAATTTATGGATATGGCGCTGGATAATTTGCCGTATTATGTGAAAAGATTTTACGAAAAACCGCAAATTTTGGGAACGGGCGGCGCATTATGGAACGCAAAAGACTGGTTTTTTGAAGACAACGTTTTTTGCGTAACAAACGCCGACATAATCCATAATGTAAAAATCAAAAAGTTGTCGCTTGATTTTAAGTCGTCTGGAACGGATATTGCGCTTATCTGCTCAAACGTTTGCGGTGAAAAAGTAATGGGTATAGGAAAAAATAACGAATACGTCGGCAGAGTCGATAATCTTTTCGGTGAAATGCAAAGATCTTCGGCTTTCACGGGAATTGCGTTTTACAGAAGCGCGGTCGCCGAAATTTTCCGCAAAGACGATTTTGACGTAAAAACAATATGGAAAAGAGCGGTTGAATGCGGATTTTCGGTTCAAGTTTGGGATTTTAACGATATTTTGTGGTTTGACACAGGAACTGTAAACGATCTAAAAAACTGCTATTGGGCGATTTTAGACAAAAAAATTCCGTTTTCTTTCCCGCTTGGAATGAAGGTTGATTTTGAAAAAAAGATAGCGTATCCATCAAGTAAAAATTATGAAATTTCTAAAGATTCCCGATATTTGTGGATTGAAAACGTTTTAGCCGAAAAAATAGACGCTTCATATTCGATTTTCTGGGGCGGAAGTAAAATTGAAAATAAAAAATACAAAAACACAATAGTAACGCCTTGGGGTGAGATTTAATCTATGCCGTTTTGTCAATCAATCAAAGAAACAGCCAGAAAATATTTAGAGGGTGAATTTTTGTTTACCCAAATGAGCGGCGCGGGCAGTGCAAGAACTTTTTATAGATTTGAAACGCCAAGAAATAAAAAAGCAGTATTAATTATTTGGGATGGAAAAGACAGTGATTGGGATTATTTTATAGCCTTAAACGAGATACTTGAATTACAAAATTCCATTCCGTCGATTATTGAATTTAAAAGGGAAGAAAATTGGGCTTTTGTTCGCGACTGCGGAAATTTTACACTTAAAAATTTATTTGAAATACATAAAAACAACATTGAAGAAAAAAAGAATTTATTAGACAAAACGGCGCAAAAACTCGCATTTTGGCAAAGCGTAAAAATTCCTCAAACAAATATAATCTCAAAACGAATTTTTGCGATGCCGGATCTGTTGTGGGAATCGGATTATTTTCGCAAACACATATCCCCTATTTTCCCAAACACAAAAGATTTATTTTTCAGCGATAATTTTGAGAAAGAAAGAAACGAAATAGCGGCGCAAATCGATAAGCAGCCGAAATGTCTAATGCATCGCGATTTTCAGTCGGAAAATATTGTTTTCGATGAAAATAACGTTTCATTTGTCGATATTCAGGGAGCAAGATTAGGTCCTCGCTTTTACGACGTTGCATCTTTGCTTTTTGATCCGTATCTGTACCCTATGATTACCCAAGAATTACGTTCTTTTTTTGTGGGAAAATTACAAATCCAAAAAGACAATTCTTTGTTTTTATGTGCGTTGCAACGACTTATGCAAGCAATTGGAGCGTATGGTAATTTATCGCAAAATCAAAACAAACCTCATTACCGCCAATTCATAAAACCCGCCGCAATTCAAGCATTTGATATTTGTAAAACTTTAGACAAATATCAGACACTTTCAAGGATTTTCAAAAAGATTGCCGAAAAGTAACTAAATGGGTTTTGGCAAAAAATATTTTCTATAGAAGAATATACGGCTTTCGGGGGAAAAATGAAAAAAGTTTTTATTGACGGGCATGCGGGAACTACGGGGCTTGTTATTCGTGAGATACTGATAAAACACGGTGAGGTGGAAATTGTAGAAATAGAAGAACAACACCGCAAAAACATCAATAAAAAAAAGGACTTGCTCAAAAACGTAGATCTGGCTGTTTTGTGTCTTCCCGATGACGCGGCAAGAGAAACGGCGAAAGAAATTCCGCAAAATGTAAAAGTTATAGATACCAGTACGGCGCACAGGACGTCTAAAGGCTGGATTTACGGATTCCCAGAATTAAAAAATTCCGACTGTCGTCAGCGCGGCAAAATCGGCAATGCGCTCAGAGTCGCAAATCCCGGTTGTCATGCGACAGGCGCTATTTCTATAATTCGTCCGCTAATTACGGAAAACGTAGTAAACGGCGACTACCCGTTTTTCATCACATCAATTACCGGATATAGCGGCGCCGGGAAAAAAATGATTCAAATATACGAAGAACGTGACAAAAATGACGAATCATGGGTAACTCGTCCGTATTCTTTACAGTTGAAACACAAACATATTCCCGAAATTATCGCGTTTACAATGATAAAAAATTCTCCGATTTTTTATCCGATTTTGGGAGCCTTTAAGCGCGGAATGCTCGTCTCTGTCGGGCTTGAAAACCGTCTTCTCAAAAAAAAAATTACCGCAAAAGACATCCACGATATTTTTGAAAAATACTATGACAATGAAAAATTCATTAAAATTTTGCCTTTTAACGATAATTCGGTTTTAGCAAGTGCGGGAGAAATTGAAAATGCCTACCTGACAGCAACAAACTGCAATAATACGAATAATTTGGAGATTTTGATTTTCGGAAACGACGAACAAACTATAATCTTTGCCCGTTTTGACAATCTTGGAAAAGGTGCAAGCGGTGCGGCGATACAAAATTTAAATATAATGCTCGGATTTGATGAAAAAACAGGGCTTTGAATAAATAAAGAGAAAATGATGACGGCGGAATTTAAGAATACAATCGGGCAACAACGAATAAAAAGCCAAATTATACGCGCCTTACAAAACGAGCGGCAGGGGCACGCTTATCTTTTTTTAGGTGAAGGCGGTGTAGGAAAATTTTCACTGGCATTGGAGTTTGCGCAAATGTACCTTTGCAAATCCGAAAATAAACCCTGCGGCGAATGCGAAAACTGCAAATCAATAAAAAAATACAGCCACCGTAATTTTCAGTACATTTTCCCGTTAAAATTGGATGAAAAGCAACGTAAAATCGATGATTTTACGCAAGACGGATGGGAATATATTTATCAAAAAACTCGTGAAAGAATTGAAGAACCTTATTCGCTTATAACGGACTACTCCGCACCGATTTACGTGAACAGAATACGCGACGCAAACGACATGATTTTCGGCAGAAGAGGAGAAAAAACGGTAACTATCATTGAAGGGATAGACACTTTAAGCGATATTTCGCTTAATACTATGCTAAAAACTATTGAAGAACCGCCTGTCGGAGCGTTAATCATACTTTTGGCAAGATATTCGGTTATTCCCACCATTCGCTCACGCTGCATTGTTTATAGATTTTCTGCACCAAAATCAGACGAAATAAAAACTTGGCTTAAAATCAAAGCCTCGGAAAAATCAGATGAAGAGATTTCGTATATAGCCGAAATTTCGCAAAATCTTCCGGGCGCAGCGTTGATAAAATTATCAGAAAACGGCAAAGAGATACAAAAATTAACCGATACGTTTGCAAAAATTGTTTTTTGTGAAAAAACCGACTTTTCGCGAATGATAAACTTGGAAAAATTTATTCGAGAAAATTTAGAAAGAAATTTTGATTTAGCGCAGCAAATTCTTGTTTATTTTATTTCCCAGATTCGAATAGGTTTTTTGTGCGCTGCAAATTATTCACAGATAAAACCTGAAATCCACATTCCGAATTTCAAAAATTGGCAGCAAGCCAGCTTATGCTCGCAGGCGGTTGACGATTCAATGTTATCGATAAAAAAAAGCAGTCCGCTTTTAATGGTATTGGCTGATTTAACAATAAAACTGATGGAGATATTTGATGAACGAAAAATCTAAATCATACTCTTACGAAGTGTCTTTCAGGGGAAACAAACGAGAAACTTACGTGTCAAAGCAAGAAATGAGGCGCGGCAGCATTGTCATTGTAAGTGTAGAAAAAGGATTTGACTACGGAAAAATATCCATATCCAAAACTATTAGCGAAAAAGAAGCGGAAACGCTTCCAAAAATTCAAAGAGTCGCCACACAGGAAGATATTGAAAGAATTTCACGAAACAGCGAAAAAGAAAAAAATGCGTTTCGACTTTGCAAAGAGAGAATCATAGAACATAAACTTGAAATGAAACTTGTAGAAGTAGAAATGCAATTCGACGGCAGCAAGTTAACGTTTTATTTCACTTCGCCGCAACGAGTGGATTTCAGAGAATTGGTAAAATCGCTTGCGGGAATTTATCATACACGAATCGATTTGCGGCAAATTGGCGCAAGAGACGAAGCGCGGCTTATTTCGGGAATAGGCCCCTGCGGAAGAGTTCAGTGCTGTTCTTCTTGTATGAACGGATTTAAGGAAATAACCGCGCAGCAGGCAAAGGATCAGCAATTATCAATAAATCCGGTAAAAATTTCCGGAAACTGCGGACGATACATTTGTTGTTTAGCGTTTGAAGAAGAATGTTATTTGGACGCTTACACCAAAATCCCGCGCGCCGGAACTTCGTTTACCGCACAAAACGGTAAAAAAGGAGAAGTTGTTTTTGTAGATATTTTTAAAGAGAGAGTTCAGGTAAAATTTCTGGAAAAAATCGCGAACGAAAAACCGTCGGTAAGATATGAATGGTTTAGCGTTGAACAAATAAAAGCCGGAAAATGCGACGAACCGAAACAATCTCAATTCGGCGCACAGTCCAAAAGCGATGAAAAAACAAACGAAAGGAAAGAAAATGAATTTATACCCAAAAAATAGTAAACCTCTGTTAGTAACTATGGGACTTCCGTATGCGAACGGAAGTATTCATCTTGGACATTTAATAGAAGCGGTACAAGCAGACGTTTTTGTGCGGGCAAATAAAATGGCGGGACGAGACACAATTTATATTTGCGCGGACGATACGCACGGAACGCCCATTCAAATAAACGCTATGAAACAAAATACTACGCCCGAAGAATTAATTTCAAAAGCGTGGGACGAGCATACGCGAGATTATGCGACGTACTCAATTGAGTTTGACAAATTTTACACTACGAATTCTGAAGAAAACCGTCTATGGGTCGAAAAAATTTACAACAAACTGCAAAAAAACGGACTTATAGAAAAGAAAACTATACAGCAGTTTTATTGCGAAAACGACAAAAGGTTTTTACCGGACAGATTCGTTAAAGGAACGTGTCCAAAATGCGATGCGCAAAATCAATACGGCGACAACTGCGAAGCTTGCGGAGCAAGTTACAATTCGGAGGATTTAAAAAATCCAAAATGTTCTTTATGTGAAAAAACGCCTATTCTCAAAGACAGCGAGCATTTTTTTGTCAACATGAAGAAAGAAAAAGATTTTCTTGAAAAATATCTCGCAAAAGACGGCGTTATTCAAGACGATATGAAAGTATTCGTAAATAACTGGGCGGGCGATTTGCAGGAAAGATGCATAAGCAGGGACGAACCGTATTTCGGTTTCAAAATTCCCAATACGCAGAACAAATATTTTTATGTTTGGCTTGACGCGCCGATAGGATATATCAGTTCGACACAGAAATATTGTGACGAAAAAGGTATAGATATAAATAAATACTGGAACGAAGAAAGTAACGTGGAAATTGTACATATCATAGGGAAAGATATTGTTTACTTTCACGCTTTGCTTTGGCCCGTGATGCTGAAAAGTGCAAAATTAAAAATGCCTGACAATTTGTTTATCCATGGATTTCTAACGATTGAAGGCGAAAAAATGTCCAAAACGCGCGGAACTTTTATTTTGGCAAAGGATTTTTTGCAAAGAGTTAAACACGACTGTGCGGCTCAATATCTGCGATTTTATTTTGCCGGTAAACTTACTTTAAACGTGAACGATCTGGATTTTTCAATTGACGAACTCGTAAATGCTATAAATTCTACGCTCGTCAATAATATCGGCAATTTTTGTAACCGCACGAGTACGTTCCTTGATAAATTTTTTGAATCGACGATTCCCGACTGTGATTGCGATGAAGAAATTGAACTACAGAGTTTGAAAATTATGGAAAAGATTATTGAATTTTTACTCAAATTAAATTTCCGTTCGGCGCTCGACGAAATACGGATTTTAGGGAGTTTGGCAAATAAATATTTTCAAGACAAAAAGCCTTGGGAATTAGTAAAAAACGATATGGAAGAGGCAAAAAAAGTGATGACGACCTGCACAAACATGATTGCGGTTTTAGGCGTTGCGATAAAGCCTATAGTACCGCAAATTGTACAAATTTTGGAAAGACAGTTCGATGAAATTTTTGATTATGAAAGTGCGAATTTCAAACGCAGAAATAAAAAAATTCTCCATGCTCAAAAATTAGCGTTACCGCTTGAAAAATCAATGTTTGACGGGCTTTACTAAAAAACTTTTGCAGCATATTTTGAGCGAATTTATTAGTGACATTATTAAATATATTAAAGATATAAAAAATTTTACCGATACTTTTAATATCATTATTATGAAAAGATGAAAGGATGGTAATCACGATGTTACTTGAAACAATACAAAACAATGTTACAGGAACAGCGGATTTTCAAAAATATGACGGAGTTTCACACAAAGAAAACGTTAAATCCGAAAAAATTACGGATAAAAAACATGATAATGCATTTATTTCTTCCGAATCAAAAAAAGTAACAGATACATTTTTTGTAGCAAAAACCCTCGTTGCATATTCCGAGTCATCTATCGACATCCGTGAAGAAAAAGTTAATGAAGTACGCGAGAAGATAAACGACGGATATTATAATTCAAAGGAATTTGCGGATAATTTAGCGAATCAATTGATAAAAGATTTGATATTTTAGTTTGGAAATTATATACTTACAAGTTTTTGTGAAAAGGGTAGGACGTAGAAAATACGTTCTACCCCTGTTTTACAGCGATATATTATATAATTAAATTCGGCAAAGAAGGTTAATTTAGGAGTAACGGGATTTTCGTTTGACGACAGCGTAGTAGAAATGCGAAAGAATACGATGTCGAAATAATCCGTCAAGTCGGCGATGCGATAGAAATAGACGATAAGGACTTGAAAGTTTATTGAGATTATTTGTTTAATGAATTTATTTTTGTAAAAGGGTGAGATTTGATTCTCACCCTTTTGTTTGTCTGGAAATATGGTATTTTACTATATAAATTTCGGTATAAAGGGTTTTGGCAATCAATATGGAAATAAAAAAAATAAACGCGATTTTGGATGCAAGCGAAGTCAAAAAATTGTGCGCCGGCGACGAGGTTTTAATTTCGGGAGAAATTTGGACTGCGCGAGATGCGGCTCACAAACGTTTTGTCGAACTTGTAAAGATTGGTGAAAAACTCCCGATAGAGATAAAAAATCGAATTATTTATTTTACAGGACCGACTCCTGCAAAACCCAATGAAATTATAGGCTCGGCAGGCCCAACGACAAGCGGACGAATGGATGTATATTCGCCGATTTTGATTAGAAAGGCAGGGCTTACTGGAATGATTGGAAAGGGAAATCGAAGTAAAGAAGTTGTTGAGGCGATGATGGAATGCGGTGCAGTTTATTTTGCCGCAGTCGGCGGCGCGGCGGCATTAATTTCTAAGACTATAAAAGAAGCGCAAATCGTAGCGTATCCCGAATTAGGCGCAGAAGCGGTAAGAAAATTGCGTGTAGAAAACTTTCCCGTAATCGTGGCTATTGATTCTTTCGGAAAATCGCTATATGAATTAAGAGGCGGAAATTGAGCGCTGAAAAACCAGAATTATTGCTTCCCGCAGGGACTTTGCAAAATTTGAAAACGGCGTTCCTCTACGGAGCGGACGCCGTTTACTGTGGAATGTCCTCGTTTTCACTGCGAAGTAAAAGCGGATTTTCGCCAAACGATGCTACCGAAGGAATAAAAACGGCGCATTCTATCGGGAAAAAGGTATATATCGCTCTTAACTTATACGCTCACAACGAAGATTTAGAGAATATGCCGAAAATAACCGCGTTACTTGGCGACATCAAACCGGACGGAGTAATAGTGTCCGACAGCGGCGTTTTTTCGCTCTTAAAAAAGGAATTGCCGCAAATGCCGATTTGTATTTCGACTCAAGCTAATTTAACAAATTGGGCAGCCGTCGATTTTTGGCGGCGGCAAGGCGCTAACAAGGTTGTTCTTGCACGGGAATGTTCGTTTGAAGAAATAAAATCTATCCGTAAAAAATGCCCTAATATAAAAATTGAAACGTTTATACACGGTGCAATGTGTATGAGTATGTCCGGAAGATGTTTGCTCAGTAATTTTTTGAGCGCAAGGGACGCAAACCGCGGCGAATGCAGTCAATCCTGCAGGTGGAAGTACAAGCTCAATGCAAAATTTCGCGAAGAATTTGATTTTGCGCTTGAGGAAGAAAATCGCGGCGGCGAATTTTTTGAAATAGACGAAATCGGAGAAGGCAGCCATATTTTAAGCAGTAAAGACCTGTGTTTAATGCCGGTTTTGGATAAATATTTGCAAACAGGAATAGATTCTTTCAAAATAGAAGGGCGGCATAAAAACGAATTTTACACGGCAATCGCCGCCAAAGCGTACCGAAACGCTATCGACGATTGGTTTGAAAATCCAAACGTTTGGAATTACGAAAATTATATGCCGATATTAAATTCCGCCGGCAATCGCGGCTTGACGTTGGGTTTTCACAGCGGCGTACTTACTGATTCGGCGCACGATTACGAAACGACAAAATCGCTTGGTGAATTTCGTTTTGCGGGGATTGTTAGAAAATGGGAAGGAGATTATTTTATTTTTGAGGTGCGAAATACGTTGGAGGTCGGTGACGAAATAGAATTTATACTCCCGAATTTAACGGAAATAAAATTTAAACTCAAAAAAATAATTGATGCAAAAAGCGGCGGCGAAATTTCAAAGGTAAGCGCCGGACAAGAATATTGCATAAGAGTGTTTGCGAAAGATTTTGACGGCTTTGAAATTGATGAAGTTAAAAAAAACATTTCGGTTTTCTGCGTTGCAAAAGTTAAGGTAAAAGGACAGAATTCGAGTGAAAAGAAAATCATTGAAAATAGAAAAATATCGTTTGCGGAGGAAATATGCAAAAAATAGGAAATGCGAAAGTTTATTTAAAAAACGAGGCTCCTGACGCTGATTTCGTTTTAAAAAACGTGCGGGTGATAAATCCGCAGGAAAATATTGAAAAAATTTGCGACGTTGCGGTTTGTAAAGGAAAGATTGTCGCTTTGGGTGAAATTCCGTCTAAATTTTCTGAGGCAAGAAAAATAAATTTGGACGGATGCCTTCTGTTACCGGGAATGATCGACTTACATACAAATCTTCGCGAGCCGGGGCGAGAAGACAAAGAAACTATAGAATCAGGAACTTCTGCGGCGGTTGCCGGCGGATTTACCGCAATCGCTTGTATGCCGAATACCGACCCGATTACCGACGCCGAACAAAAGGTCAGATATATAATTCAGCGTAGCGAAAATGCGCCTTGCAGGGTTTATCCGATCGGCGCGGCGACAAAGGAGTTAAAAGGAGAGGAAATTTCTCCGTTTTACGAAATGTTTAACGCGGGTGCGCGTGGAGTTTCCGATGGAACGCATTCAATCGTTAGAAGCGATATCCTGAAAAACGTAATGAATTACGCAAAAATGTTCGACAAGCCTGTTTTTTGTAATTGTCAGGACGTTAATTTGAGCAAAGGGGTGATGAACGAAGGCGAATATTCGACGATTTTGGGGCTTCGCGGCAGTTCCAAAATAGCTGAAGACATAGATGTCTCTCGACATTTGATTACCGCGCAATATACCGGCTGCAAAATACACATAACGCGGGTTTCATCCAAAGGCGCAATAGAAAAAATTCGGGAATATAAAGAAAAAGGCGTAAAAGTCACCGCGGCGACCGCGCCGCACTATTTGTATTATACGGACAAAGACTTGCTTTCTTACGATACAAACTTGAAAGTAAGTCCTCCGATTCGCACGGAAGAAGACCGCGCACAATTGTTAAAAGCGATAAAAGACGGAACGATTGACGCCATAGTAAGCGACCACGCTCCGCACACTTCGGAAGAAAAGAATATAGAATTTGACAACGCTTCGTTCGGAGTCGCAGGGCTTGAAACGCTTGTGGGTGCGGTTTTTACGGAAATTATTCATAAAAAAATTATTTCGCTTATGGATTTTGCAAAAATGATGTGCGTAAACCCATACAAAATTCTAGGACTTCCGACGCCGAAAATCGCGGTCGGAGAAAGAGCCGATTTGACCGTTATTTCTCCAAATACAAGATGGAAAGTCGATACAAAGAATTTCTTTTCAAAATGCGCCAACTCCGCATTTTTAGGAAAGGAATTTACCGGAATGCCGGTAATGACGATTGTTGACGGGAAAATTATGTTTGAAAGGGAATGTTCTTGACAGAGAAGAACGAAAACATTTTAGTGTCGGTGGTTATGGCGTTTCATAACGGAGATAATACCGATGTTGCGAAAATAACAATAGGCAGTATTTTATCGCAGACACACAAAAATTTTGAACTCATTGTGTCGGTTGGAGGCGAAATTAGCGCGGAAAAAAATGAAATGCTGCGCAAATACGTCGAAAAAGACGCGCGGGTCAAGATTTTATTAAGTAAAATCAATACCGGCCCATCGTTTTCCAGAAACAGAGGCATAGAAATCGCGTCCGGGAAATATGTTTCTATTGCCGACAGCGACGATATATTTTTTGAAGACAAAATCGAAAAACAACTAAATAAAATCATCGAAAAAAATTTGGATTTTTTGGGCTGCGGATATTTGGAATTTCGTAATAATTATAAGACGGAAAAAACGACGCAGAGAATTTTGCCGAAAAATTACGAAAACATAAAAAAAACACTTCCGTTTGCAAATCCCATGGCGAATTCGGCGTTATTTATTAAAACCCACATCATAAAGGAATTTTTATACGATGAAAAATTTAGACCGGGTGACGGTGAAGATTACGATTTGACGATTCGTCTTTTGAAAGCGGGAAAATTAGCCGAAAACATCGCACAACCGCTATTTTTTTATAGATTAGGCGGCAATTTTGAAAAAAAGCACGCTAATATAAGATGCTCAATAAGAGATTTGCAGCACAAACTCAAAGCTGCGCCCATTCTGCCGTTTTGGTGGTTTCCCGCGATACTTTTGTCTGCGATTTTGGCATTTATCTTTCGTCTTCTTCCACCTGAAATATTTCGTATGACGAGAAATTTCAGACATGTGTTTTTTGGCGGAAAGAATAGTTAAATCTTAAATAATCATTTCACTCGTCCGCGTAAAATCGACGGCACATAACGATTCCCGTCCGGCTGTTCAATAATTGTCCAATTGTTAAATTCAAATCCTAACGAAAATGTAAAACGGCCGCCTCCTATAGGCGCGTCTCGGCTAATTCCGTAGTCATAACGAAATCCTATTGCAAGCGGGTAGGAATTGAAAGCGAATGTAGAAAGCCGTAATTCCGCGCCGACGTAAAGCAATACGTCGTCGATTGTCTTGTCTTCTATATCACGAATTGAATGTGCAGGCAATACTCCGCCAAAATTGACGGCTCCGTAAAGTTTGTCAAAATAGAAAATCCACCATTTTTTCGCAATCCCTTTAGACGAAGTAAGCGGGAATCTATACGACGAATGCAGTTCTAAAAGTACCTTGTCGCTCGCTACGACAGAATCTTCGTTCATTTTTACAAATGAAGTATCGCCTTTTGAGCCGATAATCTGCTGTGTCTTACTGTGAGCTCGATACGAGTACGAATACCCTGGAATTTTCTGTACAGGATAAAAGAAATCCGGCAGATCTTCTGAAAAAGCAAACGGATTTTTCTCGTAATTAGCCTTGATTTTATCGGCTGTTTTTGGAGTTTCTTTAATTACGGACGCATTTAATTGAATCGCGAAATCCACTTTATCGCTGATTAACCAACTAGGCTTTCCCAAAAAAAGTCCGAGTTTGTATGAATTGAAATTATACGGCTCATTGTTTTCCTTTATTTTCCCATTCTCAATTTTTATGACTTCTTCGTTATTTGCATAATTTCCGTGATTAAAATCGTATTGAAATTGCGCGGTAAAGCCTTTCGGCGACAAAACATTGCTGGACGAATAACGCGGGATATTTCCATAAGACAATAGCGCTCCAACTCTGTACAAATCTGCGGGGTCATACCACAAATAAAGCATATTTTTATCTCCGTCGTAATCATCGATACGAACTTGCAAGCGGTAATTCGTATAATTTGTAAAAGCGCCGACGGTTATGTGATTTGTCGGAAATTTTGTCATAATCGATTTTGATAACAATAATTGAATTTGTGACGGTTGAATCGTATAATCGGTAATCGTAAGCGTATCGTAGCCGTAATAATTATGAATAAAATCGCTTTGAGTCGGAACGTTGCGTTTAAAATACGAAAGCGAAATATCAATAGGGAAAATGTAAGAATCATACATTACGCCGAAATCGTAGGGTACCAGTAAATTCCGAGATTTATCTATAAACGGGGCTGAAATCTGTTTAAAAATATTGTTTGTCAAATAAAAAAGTGTAAGCATATTTCCCTTTTCAAGCCAATAAAGCGGGTCCATAACACCGATAACCGCTCCGTATTTGAAATGTGTAACGCCTTTGTACGGATTATCGTTATCGGCAACTATCGCTTCAGAAAGAATCGTCGGAATTACAATCCATTTACGCGGAAAATGCGAGTAATTTTTTCTGCTTCCCGAAAGCAATTCGCCGCGATATTCGGGAATTTCCCGTTCGTTTATTATAATTCCCGTTTTTTCATCGGGAGGATTGATTTTTGTTTTAAAAATTTTGTAGCCGTCTTGTGAATATCCCGAATAAAGAATTTCACTTTCATCGGCTGAAATATCGGGCGCAAACGCTCCCGAAATTACATTTGTAATTTGCTCGGCTTGACTTCCGTTCATTCGGTAAATGTTGAAAATCCCTGTTCTGTTACTCGAAAAATAAAGCGTTTTTCCGTCTTTTGAAAATCTTGGGTCACGGTCGTCGCAGGAATTATCGGAAATTACGACAAATTTCTTTGACGGAATATTATATATCCCGATTTTTCGGAAATCTTTATCCATAAAACTAACCGCAATATTGTCTCCGTCACTCGACCAATCAAGTGAATACATCGTTTTTATTTTAATATTTTCATCGTTTTTTAACGGATAAACTTCATTAAAATCGGTTCCGTCCGCATTCCCGATTACCAAAAAATGCCTGTCAAAATCATGATGAATTGCGGCAATTTGTTTACCGTCGGGTGAAAACACGGGATTTTGATAATTTTTTGTAAAAGATAACTGTTCATCGCTTTTAACGCTTGCGATTAATGATTTTTTTGTAGTGTCTGTCGGAAGAACATTTTTGTGAATATCATAAACAAATTCGCCGCCTGCATTGTGCGGAAGTTTTGATTTCAGACTTGCCGCCGACATATAAACCGCATTGTTTTCGCCGTCTATAGAATAAAAATTATTGATTTGCGGTGCAAGCATTCTTATTTTATTCGTGTCGTTTGTAAAGTTAGTATCGCTTGTGTCTTTAACTTTGTTATCATAGACCCAAAGTTGCTTGTAAAAGCTTTCACTTTCTCCGTTGCTCAAAAAATAGATTTTTTCGCCGTCATTCGAATATTTCGCCCAATAATTGTCAAAACCTGTTTTTGTAATTTGTTCCGCATTCGTTAATTCACCTAATTCCGCTTTTTGCTCGGAATATTTCTTCTGCAAATGTAATTTCCATTCGTTGTAAAGCTGCTTCCCGGAAATTCCCAAAACCGCTTTTATGGAATTGTCGAAAACCAAACGCCCGAATCGCGACGATTCTCGAATTATCGCCGCAATTTTATCGTCGCCGTACGTTTCGCCGATGTATTTCACTATCGAAAATCCGTGATTATATGTTTTTTCGTAATCGTCGGCTCTTCCTGAAAACACAGAAATTCTATCCCACGACAAAAGCGAATCGCTAAGTGTTAAAGTTCGTAAAATCATGTCGCGGTGGCTATCCCAACTATCGCCTTTATTTTTGGAACTCTCGTATTGCGCTATTCCCTCGAAAAACCACGGCGGAAGAATTTCCGACGGGAAAATATACATGATTTCCGCAGAATTTTTTTCATTGGGATGATTAAAATATCCTAATTGAAAATACGGCATCCAATACGGCATTTTGTATGAATTTGAAATTGAAACGATGTGCGCGTATTCGTGAGCGACAACGTTTTCAAGCCAATTCGCCGTTCCCCGCATGTTCCAGTCCATATCGTTCACCCAAATCGCAATCGTATTTTGCATAGCGAGCGCCCATCCGCCGCTAAACGCAGAATTTGATACCAAAACGTTTGTTTTTTTCGGAAGCGTTATCGCATATTTGTCTTTGTAAATCGGATATAATTTTTCTAAAATTGTCGCGATTTCGTTTGCCGATTTTTCAAAATTTTTGTCGTAAGTTATTACAAAATGCTCTGTTTCAAACGAATTATGTTTGTGAAAGGCTTTGCTTTCGCTTTGCGCAAAAACAAATGAGAAAAAAATTATAATCGGTAAAAAATATTTCATAAAATCTCTTTCGAATCGGCGAATTCCGTCTGAAAATAAAATACTTCCAACATATAAGTGTTTGAATTTTCGGGGAATTTGCGAAAATTACAAAATTAGCGCTTAAATTAAAGGGACGATAATTATCTGAATTTTTCCAAAATTTCAATAAAATCTTTTTCGTGCCTTTTCACAATTTCTATTAAATACGGGTCAAAATGCGAACCGGAATCTTTATACAGAATATCAAACCCTTCGCGTACCGAAAACGCTTTTTTGTAAGGCCGCTCTGTCACCAGCGCATCAAAAACGTCGGCGATACTGGCTACTCTCGCACAAAGCGGAATATCAAAACCGGATAGTCCGCGAGGATAACCGCTTCCGTCCCATTTTTCGTGGTGCCCGTAAGCGATATTATATGCCGTCGCCAATAGTTCGTCTTGCTGATCCATAATACGCACCGCTTCTTCCAACATCTTTGCGCCGTGTATGGTGTGCGTTTTCATAATTTCAAATTCTTCTTTGCTCAAACTTCCAGGTTTAAGTAAAACCGCATCCGTAACGGCAATTTTACCTATATCGTGAAGTTTGACCGTATCAATTATACGAGTTCCTTCGTCTTCGGTTATCAAATAATGTTTTTTCGGTTTTTTAATCAAATCCGAAATTATAATCTCTGAATAAAAAGTAGTTCTATAAAGATGGTTTCCGGTTTCATGGTCGCGTAATTCTCCCGCGCGGGCGAGCAAATTCAACGCTACTTTGTCGCGCTTTTCAGAAAGATGAATGCTCTTACACGCAATATTCAACAAAATAAATATCATAAACGTTATTATCTCATAAAAAACCCACGCAAGCGTTAAAGAAGAACTGTAAATTATTCCGTCTTTGTAATGTAAATGTAAAATATTGCAAAAATAAAGAACAGCCAAAATAGCGCTGCTCACAAGAAAGTACAATAAATAATTCTCCGAATCCAAATAAAATGCAAGCGCTATACTTATGAGTGTCAAAATGTTAAAATAAAGCCCGAATTCTCCATCGATTACGCTTCCAAGCGTTTCGGAAACGAAAAGAACCATTGATACCATAAACGGCTGCCATTTAGCAAATAAGCCGAAAAACTGTACGGTCAAAATAAAAAATGCGCTTATGGAACAAAGCAAAACGCTTGTAAATACTTTTTCGCCGAAATTTTCCGTTACACGGACTTCATAACAGCGATAAACGCCGTAAAGTATAATTGCCGCGACAATCAAAATGTTGATATAGCCGTACCTGCTCTTTTTTACGTTTTTCACAAATAAATTGTAAATATTATAAGTCATTGAAATAAACTCCTTTGATTTAGTTTGAAATTTTTACTGTCTTGTTTAAAGTCAAATCGCCTTTCTTTTATTAAATATTGTTTTTCACATTCGTTATATTTAATTGGATATCGGTAGCGTTGTATTGAATTTGAAACATAGCCGTATAAATTGTTTTTTGCATTAAAACCATCATGATTGGTTTCGTCTCGACTAAAATCATTAGTCGTTAGATGAACAAGCATATAAATTCCGAATTTTTTACTATACCAAGTATTAAGTCGTAAAAATAATATATTTTTGTAACGAAAAATAAAAAATCAAAGCGGCGGCGTTTGAAATTTAATATATTTACAGACAAATTAATGAAAGGATTTATTTATGAAATTCAATAAATCGGCTGTTTTGTGCTTTGCGTTTTTGATTATTTGCTCAATAAGCGCTAAAAAAAATGAAAAAAAAGAAAGTTCTTCGGAAATGACGACATCAATAAAAACTACGTCTGCGCCGCTTAATCCCGATTCGACCGACGAATGTATTCTTATGAAAGAAATTTGCGATGCGGCGGTTGATTTTCAGAGGGAATATAACGCTATGCCCGACGGTGACGAGAAGAAAGAAATGGTTCAAGTTCTTAACGGATATATTCTTCATTGTGAAAAGGCGCGTAAAGATTGTTCAAAAAGCTTAAAATAGCCGTTTTTTTTGCAGTTATAAACGGTTATGCTGGTTTTGTTGAAATTAACAGTTCGCCGTCCGGGGCAAAAATAATAATCAATGACAAAGAAACGGGACTGACAACTCCGAAAGTAGTTGAAATTAAAAGCAGTTCGGCTCAAATAAATGTATCTCTTGAAAATTATAATTTTCGCGAAAGAACAATTTTCGTTCCGGCGCACGATACGGTACGTCTTTCTTTTACACAAATGCAAATTTCGGATACCATATCTATTTTTGGCGACCGTTCGCACGGGATATTGAACTTACCGTCTCCGCCGGACGGCATTCCTTATTTGATTGACGGATATATTGAAAACGACAGCAGAAAAATACTTTTGAACGCAGGCGAACACAACGTTTATTGGAACGGCGGAATAGAATACGAACCGATTGACACTTTCGTAGAGGTTGAAGTCGGTAAAATTGCCAACGTAGATTTTGCTTTTAATTATAGAACCGCTACATTGTTTGTAGAAACCGAACCGGAAGAAGCAAAGATTTTTCTTGACGGTAAATTAGCCGGAGTCGGTATTTTGTTTTGTAATACAAAAGCCGGTAAGCATAATATTTCTATTTCGTATAGAGGGTATCGTACAAATGAGCAGGAGATAACGATACTGCCGGATCGTATGCAGAAATTGAACATAAAATTAGAGCGGCTTTTCGATAACGACGATGTTAATAAATGCCTTGACATATATGGAACATATGAAGATTGTCCAAAAAATAAAAAGATTGACGAACTCAAAAAACTCGGTAAATTTTTAGGCGACTACTTGAATCGTCAGCCGTTTTCAATAGAAGCGTCCGCTATTTCCGTTCAATATAGAACCGCAACCGACAAAAAATTCCGTGACATAGTTTCGCTTTTTAACGACGGGACGTTAATAGGGACGAATTACAGAGGATTTTCATTTTTCAACAAGTTATGGATTGCCAAATCTTTTGTAATAGTATCGGCTGAGTACGGGCAAGGATTCGGTGGAGTCAAGTACAAAAAACCGTACCAAATAGATATAGGGGAAAGTTCGCCGGAGTATAAAAATTGTTATCTTATTTACGATGAATTTTTGGATGTTAATCCGGAATTGTTTTTTAATTCGTATTCTGGGCAAATAGGATTTAGAGCAGGAGACAGGGGCTTGTCGATTGCGATTTTGGTAGGTTATTTGCGTGAGAAAATTACGTTGAACGGAATTTCAAAAAAGATTGCCGACGATCGTTATGAATACTTGTCGATTGAAAAACGAAACGACACTTGGATCACAAGTTTAAGGGCGGTAATCGCTCCTAAAGCGGTGGTTTTCTGTCCTTCTATATATGCGGAATTATCGCTTACTCCGGTAAGCGGTTACGATGTCAGCGGCTGGGTATCTTTGAGAACGGGAGTTATTATCCCTTGGTGGTATTCAAAACAATAAAAAAGTAGTATTTTTCTCGACGTTTACAAAAGTGTCCGAAATTTAATTTTTCTATTGCGTTTTAAGAAATAATTATATTAATTTGCTAAAATGGAAATTTTATTTAAGGAGAGTTTTATGAAAAAATTTTTGTTTACGGTTTTGTTTTTTTCCGCTGCGATATATGCGCATTTTGAGGTTCTTTATACAGTAAAAACCGAGATTGAAAGCGGAAACGAGGTGAAAATTTCATCGTTTTTTACTCATCCGTATGACGGAGAACCGATTTTAAAGCGCGGAATGGACGAAAACGGGAACGTTTTGGGCGTCAAGGAAATTTTTGTCGTCCATAAAGGTAAAAAAACCGATTTATCGTCATCGGTAAAGGCGGTTCAGTGGGCGACAAAATCAAGCAAAGCGTCGGGTAGCGAAATCGTTTTGTCGGGGAATGATTTCAAATCGGCAGGCGACTACGGCGTAGTTATCGTTCCGCATCCGTATTGGGAAGAACAGGAAGGTTTATATATTCAGCAGATAACGAAATTGTTTGTCAACAAAGGCGGGTTTGATACCGATTGGCAAAACAGAATCGCCGACGGATATACCGAAATCATTCCGCTCAGTAATCCTTACAACGTCACTGTCGGACAAATTTTTCGTGCAAAAGTCGTAGATAACGAAGGAAATCTCGTGCCGAATTCGGTGGTAGAAATTGAATTGCTGAATTATCCGGTAAATCAGGCTAAGTATTTTTACGGCGGCAAGACTATTACCGTTAACGACAAAAAAGGAACGAACACGGTAGTTACCGACGATAACGGCGTTTTTGCGTTTGTTCCGCAAGCGGCGGGTTTTTGGGGATTTGCGGCGCTTTCCGCCGGAAGCGACAAAGAGTTTAACGGTAAAGAATTGGAACAAGATCCGATAATTTGGATTCAGGTGGAAGACTGATATAAATATTTGGGAATTATATACATGTGCATATTGCACAACTATAATTCCCAAATAATTTGCGGACGTTATTTCTTAGACCTTTTTTCTGTAAAAAAATCGGTTTCAAACAAATTCTCTAACGAGTCGATAAGCAATATCTCATATCCTTCAAATTCTTTGATCTTTATCAAAATACTGTCGGCAGGCATAGCGAAAAGTCCTGTAGTCAAAATATCCGAGACTAAGGAACTTTCTCCCGTAACAGACAAAGAAATATTTTTAGAAGCCGGATATCCGGTTTTCGTATCAAAGATATGATGAACTTTTGCTCCGGATCTCGCAATTCTAAACCGTTCATAATCACCGCTTGTGTTTATAGCTTTTGAATTGAGCGCTATAGTTTTTAAAACTTCTCCGCCCCGAGGGTTTTTTATTCCCACGATTATCTGAGCGCCGCCGACTTTACTTCCGGAAACAAAAATGTCGCCGCCGATATTGACAATAAAATTACGAAATTCATAATTCAGTAAAGTATCTTTAATCTTATCAATAGCAAAACCTTTAGCGACGGCGCCTAAGTCGATTTTTATTTCAGGATTTTCAAAAACTACTCGTTTAGGATTTTCAAGCAACGATATTTTTGTGTAATCGACATTACGTAAAACTTGTGACAATGTGTCTGAAATACTGCTGTCTTTTGGGTCGGGAAGAAAAGAATTTTGCGAATTTATATCCCAAAAATCTTTCAACGGTTTGATTGAAATATCAAAATATCCGTCTAATTTCTCAGAATAAAAATTCGCGGTTTTTATCATATAAAACAAATCGTCTGAAATTTCAAGAGTATCCGTTTGACGATTATTACATTTTGAGATTTCCGAATCTTCGTTTGACGGAGAAAATTTATATTCCCAGTCGTCCATAAAATTTTCTATTTTTTTAAACATTTCTTCGTTTTTGATTTGTGCGTTTTTATTTGAGAAAAATGTAATTTCAACAAGCGTATCCATTTTCAGAAACATTTTTTTTTGTACATTTTTGGAGCAGGAAAGCGCCAAAACAGATAGAAATAAAATTGCAATTCTCATTTGCCGCCTATCTTTTGCGGAAGTTGCAAATGAGTCGCCATCGCCCAAAAACGAAGTCCGCTCGCAACAATTGTCGCCGACAAAATTTGCCCGTATTCGTTAAAGCCGGCTTTTTTAGCCAAAAGCATAAAAATTACTCCTATAATTGAAGCGGTCGCGTAAAAATCACGTCTGAGAACTAACGGAATTTCACGAACTAAAACGTCCCGAATTATTCCTCCGCCGCATGACGTAATCATTCCCATCATAATAATTCCGACAACACCGAAACCTGCCGAAATCGCCTTTGCGGCGCCGATTGCCGAGAAAATACCAAGCCCTATCGCATCAAAAATCTGAACAACGCTCCATTGCTTTTCGGAACGCCTTGCAATGCTTTCCGCTCTTGACAGAACAACGATTGAGCCTGTAATACAGATAATCAAGTAAAGTTCGTTTTGAAAACATGCAGGAGGAGTTTGACCTATCAAAACATCTCTCACGATTCCGCCGAATACGCCGGTAACAATAGCCAAAACCGTAACGCCCAAAATATCCAAATTGTGTCTTACCCCGCGAACCGCTCCGGAAACGGCAAACGCCAAAGTCCCCGCAATATCCAAAATCCACAAAAACATTTCCATTATCGGCTACTCCTGCGAATACCTTTCGCGTCCATAGTTATTTTACCGAATTTCATAAGATTTCCAGCCAATTTTTTGAAACTTTTTTTGCTTGTTCCAAACATGTCAAAAATTTCTTTAGGAGACGAACTGTCGTTTATCGGAAGAAATCCTCCCGCATTCTCAAGTTTCTCTAATACCGCATTATAAAATTCGACTCTTACGTTTCCCATCGGCGCAAAAGTTAAAGTAATTTTCCCATCATTGCGAATTTCTCTGATATAGGCGATAAATTTATCGCCTATATCAGGAAGTTTTCTAAATTCCGAAATTTGAATCATTGCCGGACATTCGTCGTCCATAATAACCATAACGCCAAAATCTTTAATTTCATAAACCATGCAATCAACTTTTTTCCCGTGCGGATAATTCTGAGCGTCCGGCTTTTTAAAAAATGGACGAAGGCGCGGAGTTGCAATCATCCTTTGAGATTTGTCGTCAAAAAGAATCCGCACTATCACACTTTCGCCAACTTTCAGCGCACCCAGCATCTGCCCGTGCGGAACAAGTAAATCTTTTGAAATTCCCCAATCTAAAAACGCACCGAATTTATTTACGTCTTTAACTTTCAAATGTGCAAATTGATTAACAACCGCTTTTGGGGTTTCTGTCGTAGCGACAGGTCTGTCAAGCGAATCGCAGTAAACGAAAACTTTTATTTTGTCACCGACGTCTAAGTTTTGCAGAAAATACGTCCCCGGAAAAAACACTTCCCGTCCCTCGTCATCTCCCAGATACGCACCATTGGCAACGATTCTTTCGACCTCAAGTTCGTTAAAATTTCCTATCTCCACTCACTCTCCGTCTTTTTTGAATTTTTGCGCCTCGCCTTTGAGTATTGGAATTTGTTCGCCTCGAAACCCAAGCAGTGAAATCTCAGCCTTAGCAAATTTGTCGCACTTACTTTTCATCTCAAAAGGCGCGCTTGTTTGATAATATTTTTCACCGCCTCGCGTATATTCGACCGATTCGTAATATTTTCCGTCGGGAACATAAAACTTTACAGTGTCGCCGCAAACTCCGCTTTTTTCTCCAAGTAGTTTTTCATCGCCGTCCGACAACACTTCCCGCAATTTAACTCTTGCGTCGTCGCTTGTCGTCACAATAAAAATTATTTCGTTTTTATTTTTAACGATCAAATTATCCCCCAAAATAAATTCCCGTATTCCGGAAATATCTTGCCCGTCATAAAGTTTTATTGATTTCTTAAAAATTGAGATGGTTTCATTCCCGTTTTTAAGCGTTAAACTTCCTTTGTTTTCACAAATCAGATCGCCTGAAACGTAAGTTCCGTCCTTAAGCGTAAATTCAATCGCAAACACACAAAGCGGAATTAAGGTTAAAATTAGAAATTTTTTCAATTTTTGCATCCTTTCCTATAATTTCTTTGTAAAAATAATTTCTGCACGTTTAATATTAAAAGAATTTAATCTGAAATAATAAAAGAAAAATTCATTAAAATTATCTTAACTTAATAGATATAGACTTTCTACAAATGATATATAGTATTTTGTGAGAAAGAGATGAAAAATATATATAAACAATAATTTTTTTATGATTAACTTAAATTGAACCGTTTAGTAATTTCACGAATAAAAGAGAAAAAATGCAGAAAAAAGAATCTCCGATAAATGTAATTTTCCTGTTTATGGCGGTAGTTTCGGTCGCCGTAGCGGGATTTAACGGGAAAATGCCGGAATTAAACACCGCTATTTTCGAATCTGCGAAGGGCGCGGTAGCGTTGGCGATCGGATTAATAGGACCGATGGCGTTATGGTTAGGCGTTATGTTTTTGCTTGAAAAAGCGGGACTTTTGAGCGTTGTCGCACTAAAATTGCAGCCTGTTTTAAGCAAACTTTTTCCATCAATTCCGGCAAACCATCCTGCGATGTCCGCTATAATAATGAATTTGTCGGCGAATATGCTCGGACTTGGAAGCGCGGCGACTCCGATGGGTATAAAAGCAATGCAGGAATTGGAAAAATTAACTCCAGAAAAAGGTACCGCCACCGACGATATGATTTTGTTTTTGGCGATAAACACAAGCAGCGTAACTATTCTTCCATTAGGCGTAATAACGGTTCGAGCAAGCGCCGGAGTTCAAAATCCCGCTTCTATAATTTTGCCGACGCTTTTGGCGACGATTTGCTCGACGACCGTCGCGATTATTTGTACTAAATTTCTTGCGAAACGGAATCCTATGCCGTCCGTCGTCCCGCTGGAAGAATTGAAAAGAATTGAAAATATAGAAAAATCCGCCGAAAAGCCGCAACTTTCGCCTGCGTTTGTAATTTTGTCCTCGGCGATTCTCATTTCTATAGCGTTTTCGATATACAAACACGTAATAACGCAAGGGTTGACGTTAAACAAGGATTTGGTTTCGTCTGCGGCATCGTATCTTGTTCCGCTTTTACTGGCGGTATTTATACTTTACGGGAAACTTCATCAAAAACCTGTTTATGAAACAATCTGCGAAGGAGCCAAAGGCGGTTTTGAAACGGTAATTCGTATAATTCCATATATGGTCACGGTTTTTGTCGCGATAGGAATGCTTAGGGCGAGCGGAACTTTAGATATGATAAACTGGGTATTGTCGCCTGTTTTGTCGCTTGTAGGAATGCCGGCGGAAGCGTTGTCGGTCGGACTTATGCGTCCGCTTTCCGGGACAGGGTCTTTTGCCGTAATGGCGGAAATAGTACAAAAACAACCCAACACATTTCTTGCCGATTTGGTTTCCGTAATGCAGGGTTCGACGGATACTACCTTTTATGTTTTGGCGGTATATTTCGGCGCCGCCGGAATTGTAAGGACGCGATACGCCGTTCCTGCGGCGCTGTCGAGCGACGTTGCCGGAATTACGGCTTCACTGTTTTTTTCGAGACTGTTTCTTGGCTGAGACCGCATTATCCGATAAAGGCGATATTATGACAAACATTCCCGCCGTATTGGTGAACCAAGTAAACCTCCAAAATCAGATACACCAAGATTGAAAAAGAAATCAGAAAACATATAGGGAACTTATGAAATTTGATAATATTGATAAACTTTTATCAGAAGCAAAAGAAAAATCGCGCAAAAGACTTTTGTTTGATTTTTCTTTTGGTAAAATAGTATTAAAATGCCTTTTATTGGTTGATAATAGAGTTTTAATGATGTCAATTAAAACGCAACCCATCGGACATAGTATAAGTTTTAATGAAAATGATTTTATATCAGCTTTTTTACCGTCAGAGTTCTATAATTCAGTAAAATATGAAATAAAAAACACATATAATAATTATGAAGCAAATTCAATACTGATACAATAGACCTCTTGCGAAATCAATAATTATTTTCATAATTGCATATTCCCGCTATTAAATTAAACCTTAGTTTAAATCTTTTTCTCCTGTTTCTGTATTTTTCAGATATTACCTTAAATCTTTTGATAAAACCGATAGCGTGTTCGTTTTTTACACGTTTACTTGAAATTTGCCTATTATGCTCTTTTTCCGCAGACGTTAAAGG